>JBFKOL010000279.1:0-5942 GCA_041628815.1 Saprospiraceae bacterium
AATTGGGGTTGGCCTGGGGGTTGTGCTCCGTACCTTTTGTCGATGTAAGTTGGTGGGTAGACCTGGTAGTTAGGTCATAGGCATAGAGGTCATTGTTGTAATTCATATCAGGATCCGCCGTATGATTGCTTAGAAAAATAATTTGACTTCCGTTTTCCGACCACGAAAGAGAATGACTGTCATACCGCGCATCGGTAATGGCATCGAGTCCAGATCCATCTTTATTGACAACATATATACGGCTTTTGCAGAGGTCAGATAATCCGGTCCGCGATTTATACATCAAACGGTCGACAGCGACCGGTTCATTGGCATCACCCAAACTACGGCAGGTTTGATCGTCCGCTCCCACGAAGGCGAGCTTTTGTCCATCCGGGCTCCAGGCGTAGTTTTTCATTGTAGGGTGGCCGAGGAAGTGGTTACTGTTGTGAATGGGCGCCACGAGAAGAGGTTGCAGACCGAGGGCCCCATTTCTTACAGTTAACCCTGAAATGTATAAACCATAGCCATCTCCAAAGTCACCTTTCATTGCGATGAGTCCACCATCGGGGCTCCAACGGGCCTCTGAAGCGCCTTCCGCCAGTGGGCTTACCTGTCCCGACCTGAAATCCAGGATGTTCAGTGTAGTTATCGTTTTGTTAGCTGTATAATCCGTGCGATGAGCACTGTATAAAAGGAAGTTTTCATCTGGTGAAATTACCGGATCACTGACAGCTATCAATTCTCGAAAGCTCTTAGGGTCCCCCAGATCTTGCGATTGAACTGAAATCCACGAAAGGAAAAAAATGCAACAAAGGAACCGTTGGGATGAAACGACCATGAGTAATAGTTTTCTTATGTGCGCGCAGCACGCGAAAGATACGAAAAGTTGAAAAAGCTTACTTCAAAAGATTGTGCACAATGAGAAAGGACATCGTTGGCCTTTCCGGGAAACGACCATTTCGAAGGGAGTATAGGGCGTATTCAACGGTTGCAATCGATACATTAGGCATTTCTGTATATTTTTGCGGTCCACTATATGGACAATTCAGTATGGTCTCTCTTTTGGTAATTTTTTTCACTTTGAGTATTTTCTTCTCCTTTCTTTGCTCGATTTGGGAGGCGGTATTGTTGAGCATTACGCCTTCGTTCATATCGGCCAAAGAACAGCAGGGAATAGAAATGGCGAGTTGGCTGAAGGATATGAAGAGCGATATCGACCGACCATTATCAGCGATCCTAACACTGAACACCATTGCCCACACCGTTGGCGCCATAGGTGTCGGCATACAGGCTGGTCATTTATTTGGAGACACACCCGGTCCACTGGGCATTAGTTGGGAATCGATCATCGCGGGTCTCATGACACTGGCTATTCTGGTACTTTCCGAGATCATACCCAAAACATTGGGTGCCAACTACTGGAGACGGCTAAGCTATTTCACCGTGCAGTCTCTCCGTATACTGCTATTTATTCTTGCTCCCTTTGTATGGTTTTCACAACTGGTGACAAAGAACCTTAAAAAAGATAAAGGCAAAAGCGTTTTCAGCAGGGCAGATTTACATGCCATGACACTCGTTGGCGAGGAAAGCGGTATGCTCAAGACTTATGAATCCAGCGCCATTAAGAATGTACTGAAGCTGGATACCATGAAAGTCAAAGACATCATGACTCCCCGTGTTGTAATGCTTGCAGCCAATGGGACGGACACGTTGAGGCGGTTTTATGAAAACCAGATGCCCATACAGTTTTCAAGAATTCCTGTTTTTGAGGGTAGCAGGGACAATGTTACGGGTATCATGTTAAAAGACGATCTTCTCCAGGCGCTGCTGGAAGGTAAAGATGAGGCACCTGTTTCTTCTTTGGTCAGAAAAGTACTCTATGTAAACGAGAACATGAACCTCATGGAGTTTCAAAACGCCATTATGCCGGAGCGTGGTCATATGGCCATTGTTGTGGATGGATTTGGAGCAGTTAGGGGTCTTGCTACCATGGAAGATTTGTTCGAAACCATTCTCGACCTTGAGATTGTGGATGAGACCGACGAGGTAGACGACCTGCAAAAGATGGCGCGTGAAATCTGGCACCGTCGCGCTAAAAAACTGGGTTTATTTGAAAAAGAAGATAAGCCGTCTAGATAAACCTGCGGAGGTAAACCGGCTATTCCGATGACTTCAGGAAAGCTTCCCAACTCATCTGTTTATAACGCTCTTCCTTGGCATAGACCAATTCTTTCATCAGCTGGTCTGTCACCTTGTATCCAGGCGAAATCATAATACGGGCAAATGATTCATCCAATAGAACAAAGGCCGGATATCCCATTCTGCCATCCAGGAGCGCATATGCCAACTGATGAACGCCCCTTCTTCCTGCTTTCATAAATTCAAACGTCCGATTGTTGAAGGCTATGGGTTCTTTTTGCTCAGCATTGAACTTCACGGCATAGAAGTTGTCATTCAGATATTGGACAATCTGGGGATCCTTGAAAGTAGTTTTATCCATTTTCTTACACCAACCGCACCAGTCGGTGTAGACATCAACAAAAACCTTTTTGGGATTGGTTTTCGACAGCTCCATGGCTTCCTCCCACGAATACCAATTGATATCATTATCGGTGAAGGTTGCTACGGAAGGAGAAACATTAAAAAAAGATAGAATGTATAAAACTATGAAAGTCATAGGTTTGTAATTTTTAGAATATGACCTTAAAGATAAGACAGTTCTGTGATAAACGCACCATTGCACAACCTAGTTGCACAAAATGACGCTGTTATGTCCGTTTCATGATATTTTGCTCGATAAAAGCCCTGCCGAATGACCAAAATGGAAGGGTGGAAAAAATGCGCATCTCCTCAAAAAGGGAAGTGTCTTCATCGAGGAAATTGAGGACAGCATCAGTTTCGTTTTTTTCAAACATTTTTTGAAAAACCATGCGGCCCTCTTGTTTACCTGTTAGCAGCACATTGAGAAGGGTGTTGTCGTACCATTTGAATCGCCGTTTCCACCAATGGGTTCGATGAGTAGGATCTTCACCATTTTTGAGGCGGGCAATTATGGCATCACAATCGCGCTGGATGCGTTTGAAAGCATATCCGCTAGAAGGCTTGACCATGCCTCCTGGTGTACCGATTTGTACGAGGCGGCCCATACCCGGTTCGAATCGCGCTGTCGTCATGGGAATCGCTCCCATTTCAGTTTCGGTAATCCGGTATTGATCAGTTTGGAGAAATTCCCTGATGTAGTTCGAAAGAATTTCATCATAAATGGCTTCCGGTTCCAATGTTCGAGAAAAGAGTGTGGCTTCGACAAGCGCTTTCTTCTCGGTCCAAGGTAGTATGTATACAAAGCGAATATCGCCATTTTGCGGTATCCGGAAGTCCATAAATGTTGCAGTGTCGGGTTGGAACACCTGATTGTTAGCTTCAATCACCCAACCTTTGAAGTGTTGCCAGACAAACATATCTGCGCTTTCCGGCATTTTCCGGACGATACTGTTGAATACCCAGGAGCCTGCATAACGTCCCTTTTCAGTGATAACCTTACATTGGTTACCTGAGGGTTGGATGGACAGGATTTCTTCTTGGCTCAATTCGATGTTCGGATGGAGTGCAATGGTGTCGAGGCAATACCGGTAGAAATCAATTCCCTTGATCGTCCGGTAGGTAAATTTGCCCATGTCACCGGTCTTTGTGAAACCTTGTGAATGAAAGGCCAGGTTTTGGTATTCCTTGAAAACGAAAGGCTTGTACCAGGGATCTGTTGCATCGTCCCAAAAGCTCCATGTGCGATCATTGCGATCTTTTTTGATTTTGTCCAATAGGAGGATGCGTTTTTGAGAGAAATGTAGATTGCACAGCCGGAAGGCTAGACTGAGACCTGCACAGCCTGTTCCGCAAATGATGTAATCGTAATTATGTTGCTCCATTTCGTTTCGGGGATTCGTTCGCTAAGCTTAAAATAATTTGTGAAATAACGGTGATCGACCATAGAATAACCCATATTTGAGCTCTTTGCAAGCTTGAAGGAAAGGATGGGAATTTCCAGCGAATATCAGGAAACTATTGACTATTTGTTTGCCCAGTTGCCCATGTATCAAAGAACGGGTAAGGAAGCATTCAAAAAAGATCTCTCCAATATCAAAGCACTGCTTGATCACTTGGATCACCCAGAGAGAGGTATTAGGTTTGTTCACGTTGCAGGGACCAATGGCAAAGGAACGGTTTCTCATATGATAGCAGCCATGCTACAGGCAGCAGGCTACAGGACGGGGCTCTATACTTCACCACACTATGTGGATTTCAGAGAGCGCGTCAAGGTCAACGGTGTCTTGATAGAACCCGATTTTGTGGTCCGGTTTACGAAGTGGATGAAGGAGGAGATGCAGCGCATCAATCCTTCGTTTTTCGAGATTTCAGTTGCAATGGCATTGTCCTATTTCCGGGATATGGAGGTTGACATGGCCGTAATAGAGACAGGTCTCGGTGGCAGGTTGGACTCCACCAACGTAGTCGATCCGGTCATGAGTGTCATTACCAATATTAGCCTGGATCACATGGATATGTTGGGCGATAGCATATATGCCATATCCTGCGAAAAAGCGGGCATCATCAAAGATTTGCGTCCCGTCGTCATTGGACGGTATCAGAAGGAATGTGACGAAGTTTTTTTCTTTAAGGCTGCCCTTATGGAGGCTCCCTTGCGTTTTGCATCGCTGCGATGGCGAGTAGATCGGCGCAATAATCAATTTTTTTTTGAAGGGAAGAGAGGATGTAAGCATCATGTCCCGATGGATTTTCCTTCAAGTCCTTTTTTAGCTGAAAATGCGATAACTGCGTTGGAGACTGTTCATTGGATGAAGGAATTGGACGTCCTGGCCATTGATGAAGAGGCTATTCAAGCGGGATTGATACAATTCAAAGAATTGACGCGGTATATAGGACGCTGGCAGGTACTCGGCAGGGCGCCCCTGATACTCACAGATAGCGCTCACAACTACGAAGCCGTCAAATCGGTAATAAATTGGATCGTGCAATCCGGTTTTGCAAATCTTCACCTTGTGGTAGGATTTGTTGCGGACAAAGACTTGAAAAGCATATTTGAGATATTGCCAAGTTCAGCCAACTATTACTTCGTGGCGGCTGATGTGCCTCGTGCTTTGCCTGCAGACAGGTTGCAAAAGTTTGCTCAGGAGTACGGATTGCGCGGTGCTGCTTATAGCAGCGTAGAAAAGGGTTTCGCGGCAGCCGTCGATGGTGCGGGAAAAGAAGATTTGGTATATATAGGCGGCAGCAGTTTTGTAGTAGCGGAAGTACTATAGTTTTTCGCCTATGATTCTATTGGCAAATGGAGACGATCAAAAGAGCTATGTCTTTTTCTTTTTCTCTTCCTTGTGGTGCCGTATTTCGATGACACCATTTTTCCCATCTTCTCCATAAAGGCTCAGTTGCGAAAGGCTCTTAATCACCTTAATGCTCTTGACCTGGCGGATATTAACGGCATTGGCTGCGAGCGTATAGTTTCGGCCCATGCGGATTCCATCGACCACATAAAGTGGGCGCGGATCACCGATGATTGTGTTCATTCCCCTTATGACGATGTCGATATTCGGCTCTATGCCCATAACCTGAAGGTTGGTATTTTTCCTGAGCGCGGCAGCGAGAGAAGTGTTGATGTCCTGACTTCGAATTCCCTCCTCCTCTTCTTCCATATAGGAGTCATCGACGATGGTATCTTTTCCAGTTACGGTACAAGACATCGGTATCAGGGACAGTATGAAGAAAGCAGTAGCGGTGAGAAATAGTATTTTATTCATGATTTTGGATGGTTTGTGAAGAAAGGGCAAGAGCCTACCGGGTTGGAAAATGCTTTGTGGTGTTTACTTACGGCCATTGTCCTTCGAATAGTCATATGTTCGGCTTAACTGAATCGGCTGGGCAGTAAGGTATGTATTTAGAACGTACAA
>JBFKOL010000280.1:0-5925 GCA_041628815.1 Saprospiraceae bacterium
ACGGCTGTGTTATTGGCGTTTTCTTCACCTATAATTATCCAACCAAAGTTGTCGCTGCTGCCGTTGTTCCAGGCGATTACATCTGCGAGGATATTGGGACCATTAAAAACGGATGTCGTCCCGTTGGAAATGTCGCCTGTCGCGCTCGGTGCTGCCACAAAATCACCACCAGCATTCGTCCATGAGTCAGTGTCGTAAATGGAAAAATTCCAGGTAGCATCGTTAGCAGTAGGTGCGGCTCCGCCACCCTCTTCTCCCGTGGCATTTGAAGTCCCTTCACCCCACATTGTTGTTACCCGGTGTATATTCACTTCATTCGGACCTTGCCTATTACCGCGAAGTCTGAGTACCGCATTTGTGATCACCGCGTCCGATGGTATGGAACTCAGATCGAATTGCACCAAAGCTCTACGCAGATTTCCCTGGTTGGTCCGGCCTGCAAAAATGTGGCTGCCAATACCATTGCTGTTGTCATTTTCACTGTAGATCGTATTGTCGAGTGAAGCGGTCAGTGTAACCACCTCTTGGCTCCAGGAAACAATAGAAAATCCAATGAAAAAGAGCATCAACCAATTTCCCTGCCAGGACCAGAATTTGGTGCTGAAACCATGATCCCGGTAATTCTTCCCGGAAGATTGACTTTTGAGTAACCGAAAGCTCTGCATTATTGATTTTTTAGAGTATTGAAATATGATTTATTCTTTTAGTCAAAAAACAGCACAGCGACAACAAAGCGATCACGGTACCGCACACGAAAATGTCCAGGGGATTCAGGATGAGAACAATCCGACAAAATGATCTGAGTGACCTTCGGAGGTTCTGTCTATCTATACGTTTTCAAGAGAGACTTGGTTGCGCCTTCATGCAAAATTTTATCCAAGAAACGATTCACATGTATGCATCGAAAAGTAACACAAGAAACCTCAAAAAGCATCGTCTAAATTTAGACGTTAGCTGTTTAAATATACTAAGGGATAACCCGTATACATAAATATAAATCATATAAATAAAAAAAAAGCCCATCCCCGGAGTCGGGGATGGGCTTTTCAGCCAAGTTTTTTCATACTAGGTCAACGCATTCACGTGGCGTTGTAATTTGCTCTTCAAATTGGCCGCTTTATTGCGGTGCCAAAGGTTTCGTTTGGAAAGCCTGTCGATCATACTTACCACCCGCGGCAACATATCGGCCGCTTCCTTGGGGTCAGTGATTGACCGAAGCTTTAAAATGGCGGTACGTGTTGATTTTTTATAATATCTGTTGTGCAGACGCTTCTTGGCATCTTGCCGGATTCTTTTCTTCGCAGACAGGTGATGAGCCATGTTTTATCTTCTTCAAAATTAAGGTGTGCAAAGGTAATATTATTTTTTACAATGTTGCAAGGTCAGTTGTCAGTTGTCAGTTGTCAGTTGTCAGTTGTCAGTTGTCAGTTGTCAGTTGTCAGTTGTCAGTTGTCAGTTGTCCAGCCTGCCTGCCTCTGGCAGGGTTGCCGGTTGCCGGTAACAAATTAAACTACTTAAACTACCTAAACGAATTAGACGATTTTCCCTCATCTTTGCGGGTAGAAATTCAGTGACATGACAGACTATTCCTATGTATTCAATGCCCACCCTTCTTTCATCGATGAGATGTACAAAAAGTACATACAAAACCCCTCATCGGTAGAACAGGGATGGCGATCTTTTTTTCAGGGATTTGAATTTGGACAGAGCAATGGCAATGGCGCTGTAGCAGCTGTGGACACCGACCAGGTGCGTAAGGAATTTGCCGTACTATCGATTATCCACGGCTATCGAGACAGGGGTCATCTTCTTTCGACTACCAATCCCATTCGTGAAAGGCGAAATCGGATGCCTCACCTCAAGATGGAGGACTATGGTCTCCAGCAAGAGGATCTCGATAAAGAGTTCGCCGCAGCTGGAGAAATTGGCATGCAGCATGCAAAACTCTCGGATCTGCTGGCCCGCCTCCATGAAATTTATTGCGGCAATATAGGCTTTGAATACAGTCACATTGAGAACAGGGAAAAACGCATGTGGCTCAGAGATAAAATAGAAAACAGGACACAAGACGGATCCTATGGACTCAGCATCGAAAAGAAAAAGAGAATTCTTGAAAAGCTTAATGGAGCTGTCGTTTTTGAGAATTTCCTCAACACCAAGTATGTCGGCCAAAAGCGTTTTTCGTTGGAAGGCGGAGAATCCGCCATTGCTGCCCTCGATGCCATCATCAATACAGGAGCGGAGGCCGGTGTTGAAGAATTCATCATCGGTATGGCACACAGGGGTAGGCTGAATGTCCTCGCCAATGTTATGGGAAAAACATACAACCAGATATTCAATGAATTTGAAGGAACTGCTGTCCCGGACCTTAGTTTTGGAGACGGAGACGTCAAGTATCATCTTGGATTTTCTTCCATCATCGAATCACCGTCGGGCAAAAAAGTCCATCTCAAACTCGTGCCCAACCCTTCGCATCTCGAGTCCGTCAATCCCGTTGTAGAAGGATTTGCAAGGGCCAAGGCCGATATCATGTACGACAGCGAATACGACCGCATCATGCCTATCCTCATCCACGGGGATGCCGCCATTGCAGGACAAGGGGTCGTATACGAAACGGTTCAGATGAGTCAATTAAAAGGCTACTATACCGGCGGTACTGTTCATTTTGTGATCAACAACCAGATTGGCTTTACTACGGACTTCGACGACGCACGATCCAGCACGTATTGTACGGGAGTGGCCAATATCATCCAGGCACCGGTTTTTCATGTCAACGGCGATGATCCAGAGGCACTGATATTCGCCGTCGAATTGGCCACAGAATACAGGCAAAAATTCAACAATGATGTCTTTATCGATATGGTGTGTTATCGTCGCCATGGTCACAACGAAGGCGATGATCCCAAATTCACCCAGCCGTTGATGTACGACATCATCAATAAGCACCCCAACCCACGCCAGATCTATGTCCAAAAATTGATCGAAAGAGGAGATGTAGAAAAAGAGCTTGCCGAGAGTATGGAAAAAAACTTCTGGAATGATCTCCAGGAAAGGCTCGACCTGATCAAACAGAAACCGCTGCCTTATGAATACCAAAAACCCGAACAGGAATGGCGCAAACTCAAAAAAACTAAGGATGCGGCTGATTTTGAAGTGTCACCCAAAACAGGTATACCCGACAAACAGCGCGATAAGGTGTTGAATTACCTGATGAGCTACCCGGAAGGCTTTACCCCGCTGTCTAAGACAAAGAGATTGCAAAGGGGCAAACAGAAGTTGCTCGACGAAAATAAAATTGACTGGGCCCTGGCTGAACTGACCGCCTACGGATCCATCTTGGATGATGGTAAGAATATCCGGATCAGTGGCCAGGATGTCAAGCGTGGCACATTTTCACACAGGCACGCCATCATTCACGATGCCAAGACTTTTGAAGAATACCAGCGATTTGAAAAGCCCTCCGAGACGCAGGGAAGATTTATGATCTACAACTCGCTGCTCTCCGAATTTGGTGTACTCGGATTTGAATATGGATATTCCATGGCTTCTCCCAATACGCTGGTTATCTGGGAGGCTCAATTTGGAGATTTTTACAACGGTGCGCAAACCATTGTAGATCAGTACATCATGGCTGCCGAGAGCAAGTGGCAGCGGATGAGCGGTCTCGTTATGCTGCTTCCACATGGTTATGCCGGACAGGGTCCCGAGCACTCCAGCGCCCGGCTGGAAAGATTCCTCCAGGCCAGCGCAGAATATAATGCAACTGTAGCCAATATTACGACTCCCGCCAACTTCTTTCACGCTCTGAGGAGACAACTTGCACGACCTTTCCGAAAGCCGCTGATCGTGATGTCTCCCAAGTCCTTATTGAGGCACCCCGAATGCGTGTCCGACCTTTCGGAAATCAAGACGGGTACTCGCTTTCACGAAGTATTTGACGACGCTGCAGCCTCTGCGACAAAAACCAAGCTGCTTCTCATATGTTCTGGAAAGGTCTATTACGATCTGAAAGCTCACAAAGAAGAACAAAAGCGCAGTGATGTGGCCATTGTCCGAATCGAACAACTCTACCCTTATCCGCAGAAGCAAATGGATGACATCTTTGCAAAATACGGTAAGGCAAAAATCCGATGGGTACAGGAAGAGCCGCTAAATATGGGGGCGTGGCAATTTTTGTTGAGCTTTTGGCGCAATCCGGCCATCGAAGTGATAGCACGGCGGGTTAGCGCCTCACCTGCAACGGGGTTCAAAAAAGTGCACGACAAACAACAACAGGAAATTGTGGATTTTGCTTTTGCAGCAACATAGATGGTATTTCTGGGTAAGTTGGTAAAGAGATAAAACAGGGAGCTCTCTAAATGCTACCTGCCGAATACAATTTTTTCTGTGACATAATGTCCTTCGATCCACAATCGCAAGATGTGAATACCGCTTGAGTTGTCAGGAACATCGAAAGTTGCCGGACCATCAAAAGGTCCACTTAATAGCAGCCTTTTTCCATCAAGGCTAAACATCTCCAATCGGTCGACTTTCAAACTTCCGGGGTCTACCTGGAAAAAATCTATTGCTGGATTAGGAAAAATTCCAACTTCAAATGATTCTCCATTGATTTCGACGGTAGCACTTATCGGACCATCCAAAAAGTTGAGAAGCCAAGGAATACCATCGTTTAAGGCAGGTAAAATACAGGTCGTATGGCTGTGCATGATGCCACCTGATACATCTACGGCTTCCACGTCTTCTGCCCCATTGGCATTCATTACGGAATCGGCCACTATAGAATTGAGATAAGGCACCTGGTCATCCGTGGGACAATACAACATGCGCACAGGAACATTGGGCACCCAATTGTACAGGTCATTGGACTTCATATATTGATTCAAGGGATGATCAGGATTGGTCTCAAATGCCGTCAAAAAACTATCCCGGAAAATGAACTTGGGCACCGATGCACCAAATTGATTCTCTAAGATCTCCAGAATTTGAAGATTCATAGCGCCAAGACCTTCCCCTGTCGCCTCAAAGGGGCGTATGACTTCCAGGAATTCGGATTTAAATACTTCGCTAATGTCATTGTAGATATCGGGCAGGATCGCTTTCGCCCCCAAGGTGGCATAGACCAAAAAAGAAGGATAAAAATACTCCTCGTCTTGTAAAGCGAGATCCCGCATAACTCCCGAAACATCGTATGGACCACTCATAGGCAAAGAGGCCGTAACGGGAAAATCCGTACTGTACTGCTCCTGGATCAATTTGTGCACAGCCATGGTTGCATGACCACCTTGAGAATATCCGGTGATAAAAAATTCATCATCTCTCTCAAGATCGTTTTCTTCAAGGTATTGCCATACGGCATACAACATATCCACCGCTGCACTCGCTTCGGTAGCCGCATGCACATATGGGTGAAAACCGCGTGAATCTCCCATGCCAAGGTAGTCCGGGGCAGCTACTACCATTCCCACAGAAGCGAAAATGAGACCCAATTCATAGCCTCCATCGAGGTTGGACGGGACATCCGACCTTCCATTGGTCGTCCCGTGCTGGTAACATACCATCGGCAGTGATCCCGTAATGTTGTCGGGAAGCAACATAAGCCCAGAGGCCGTATCTGGCAGCATATCAGAACCCCTGGTGGTATAAGTTATTTTATAGGCGTCCACACCGCTCGTAGGTTCGACCTGAATACCAAAAAATCCTAATTGGTTCGCAATACTTTGTTGAGTTGAATGATCCACAAACTCAACCGTCAGCAACTCCTGGGCTGACAACTGAAAAAGCATCACCAATCCAAGAAAGAATACATTAAAAGATGTTCTAAATTTCATGATGGCTGGTTAGTAGTCAGACAGACAAGATATCAAATTCCTGGATTACTGGTTGCCAGTTGCCAGTTGCCAGTTGCCAGTTGCCAGTTGCCAGTTG
>JBFKOL010000281.1:0-5916 GCA_041628815.1 Saprospiraceae bacterium
AAATCGACCGCATCAACACATTGTTTAAAGAACAGTCAGACATCCGGTTGGGCAGGATAATCCTGGGTCTGACGGTGGTTACGCTCATTTCTGTGGCTTTCGACCTGGGACAGTTGGTTACCAAGCTCACCGATCCCACCATGCCGTCCCAACAAGCGCTTTACCTGTCGACGGCGCTTTCCGTCGTCCTGGCTTTCGGTGCCTTTGTACTGTGGGTGTTTTGGTGGAAAAGAAGATGATGACCTAAGCGGCACGAAGGGAACCGAAAGAAAAAACAGTCCCTTCGCCATTCTTCATTCATATGCTCAATTAGACATGTACTCAAAAGGGAGCTTCGTGTGTTCCGTCTAAAGAAATGATGAATTAGGATAGAGTACTTGAGTGCAGATTACATGAATGCAGAATGTTGAGGTAAGTGACACACCTCAAAAATCTTAACTCCTGACAGAAGCAGGCAGGCATGTACTCAATTACTCATGTATTCAAAAGGACATTTACACGAAGAGATAAAAAATGATTGACGATTGCAGAACAAATGAGTGCCGATTGATGAGGTAAACGACACATCTCAAAAATCTTAACTCCCGCCAAGTGCCTACAAGTAGCAGGCAGGTGGACAGGAGTGTATTCAATTATTCATGTATTCAATACAGAGCTCCTTAATGAATTGATTAACGAACGTGATAGCAAAGGGTATATACATACCAGTAGCAGGTCTTTGGTACGGATCTCCACGATACCGCGAAATTCATAATTCATAATTCATAATTCATAATTCTATTTCCCTATCTTTTGGTGTACCAAAGCAATTTATTTTCTTGCATCACAGTCAAAGAAATACCCTTTACATCCTTCTCTTCCTTTTCCTTGCCTGCAGCGAATGGGATCTTGAACGAATTGGGTTTACACAGGTAATAACCATTGGTGCTATCGAGGTAGGATCCAATAGTGCGTTTTTGATAGGTGATATTGAGGACATCCGGATGGCCAGTATCACCGAGACAGGCTTTGTATTGTCGTCCGTTGCGAAGGATGATCAATCCTTGACATTGGAGAATAGTGGAGTTGTCCAGGTCCGTTCACCAGGCCTTGATACCATATCAGATGATCGCGCTTTTGCTGCGAGGGCAACAGGTCTGAATCAATCGACAACATATACCTTCCGCGCTTATGTAAAACTTGCAGATGAAGTAGATGTTATCTACGGAAATATTGAGCAATTTTCTACAACTGAGATTGAACTTAAAATTGTTTCCGTTCAAAAGTCTTCCGAAAGCTGTATGTCTACAGCCAACATTGGTGTTGAGATTGACGGAACATTTTTAGGCGAGCAATCGGCCCTTGATCTGGTGTATTCAGACAATATCTCTGATCTCCTGTCAGAAGATATCAGCAACGAGCGGATCGAAGTGAACGCATCGGGCAGTTCAGGACAAATAGATATTTCTCTCGAAATCATTTGTAACCGCAATTACTTTGTTCAGGTAACTACCAGATTGCCCAATGACAATCCCATAAAAAGTAATATCCTCGGGTTTTCTACTATAGAAAATGGTTCATTTATTCCGCTCGCATCGTTTATCGGTAGTCAACGAGAATTTCCGCTTCAATTTGACCTGGACTCCAAAATCGTAATAGGTGGAGGGGACAACGGACTGGACATATTTTCTGATTTCTACCAATACGATATGGCTGCCGATCAGTGGGTCCAAATTCCAGGAATCAGCAATTTATCGATTACAAGAGGGTCAGCGTTTTCTCTTGGAAGTCAAGGCTATATTGCCAATGGCAGGATCCCCTTCGAAGGATGTTTTGATCTTTCTGTTTCAGTGCGTTATTGCCCGGAATTTATTTCAGCATCGGACAGGCTCTGCCCTAGAATAGGAGGCGAATCCTATACGTATGAAACGGAAAACTGTTTCTCTTTCATTCCCTGTGACTGTTACAATAGTGAAGTATATCGTTATTCGGCTAATGATGAGTCATGGAGCATTATTGACTCTTTCCCAGGTTCGAACCGCAAATCAAATGTCACTATTGATCTTGGAGAAGAAATCTATCTGGCCACCGGATATCGTCAAAACAGATTTGCTCAAAGCCTTTCGGCTTGCGAAGGTTGTATAACCAATCCTTTGGCTTTCGATGCTTTTGACTTCAAAACCGACATGTGGACTTTGAATCCGAATTCGGGACAGTGGAACTCCCTCGAATCGTTTCCGGGAGCGGGCAGGACAGAGGCAGTCGGATTTGGTGCAGATGGCAAAGCCTACATTGGCTTGGGTTTCTCGACATTAAACGTGGGGAAATCTATTAGTGGCGAAATTTTAGAAAGAAATGATTTTTTTAGTGATTTCTATGAATTCGATCCTTCGGGAAGTAATGGATCTAGATGGAGAAGAATCTCAGACTTTCCGATCCTGGAAAGCGACAAACAGATTGGATTTGGAAGCTTTTCCCATGGCTATGTTTTGGTCTCCTATGATTCACCTGGTGACAATCGTCTTGAAATGTGGCAATTTGACCCCGGCTCTGGCTCTAAGGGAGAATGGACCCCGAAAGGACTGCCCGGCAATATCACCGGAACACCTCAGTCAGCGACTACCGTTGGAAACATCACCTTTTTATATTTCAACAATCCACAAGACAACTTCAGGATGTATGTGCCGGAGCTATGATTGAAGAGTTAAGAATGAAAATTGACGATTGATGAGGTAAACAACACACCTCAAAAATCAGCACTCATATGCTCTGTTACTCAAGTACTCTAAAAAGGAAAATCGCGTGTTCTGCCCAAAGAAATGATGGCTATGTACAGAATACATGAGTGCAGAATACATGCCTGTCAACCTATGGATGAAATGCCGATTGATAAGGCAAACTACATACTTCTGAATTCTTAATTCATGTACTCAATTATTGATGAATTCAATTTAGAGCTTCATAAAGTATATCTTAATGAATTGATCAATGAACGAGATAGCAGAGGGTATATACATGCCAGTAGCAGGTCTTTGTTACGGATCTCCGCGATGCTGCGAAATTCATAATTCATAATTCATAATTGATAGTTCCCTCCTAAAGTCTTTTCAACTTTATTTCAGATTCTTCGTGTTCTGTTGTATCTTTTGCCAATGTCCTGCACCACACAAAAGATATTCATAATCAGCGTTGCCCTCCTAAGTTGGGCTTTGAGCTTTGGCCAGTATCAGCGCCTCGATCGTGTAAGCCATAATGTATCGGCCCAGATCGATCTCGTCAATGGGCAGTTGGATCTTACTACTGAAGAAAACCTTTCATCTTCCATGATCAGGGAAATTTCTATTTCACTGACCAATGGCGAGATCATCGTAGAATACGAATTTCAGCGGGCCAACCAAGGGCAGAATTACCGGGTTGATTTTAATGCCAATCTGAACGGCAGTGATCTGGTATTGTACCGCGAGGATATCATTGGTGCCATCGGCCAGGACCTGGCAGCCAACCAGCAGGGACGGCGCCAATTGATTTGGACAGGACTTCACGACCGGTATGTCGATCTTAACGGGATCCTGTTGATGAGCCTTGATGTCGAACTATGGGGACAACCACAACTGCCTTTTGGCATTGAATGCGGGGTGCCTCCGACATTCACGATGAAACAGAAGATGCCATACCTGATAGCCGCCGGAGTAGGTGCAGCATCGCTCGGTGCCAGCCTGTTGTTCAAAAACAAGTCCAACGATACCTATGAAAACGATTACCTGACACAGAATTTCCAGGAAGCCGCAGAACCCTTCTACCAGCAAGCCAATGACGATCATCAAAAAAGCCTGATCTTTCGTTATGCGGGAATTGGCATACTTGCCATTGACGCCGGGCTTTATATCTTTAGATCCATACGACACCAAAGAAAAAAGGATGCCTATGATGAGTACTGCCGTAACGTATCAGGAATTCGGTTCGAACCCGTCGTGGAGCCATCCCTTTCTGCGGTGAATCCTGGGCAGCTGGGACTTAAGTTAACCTGGACTTTCGGACAATGAAACACTTACTCTTATTTCCGATTTACCTTGTCTTTCTCGGTGTCATATCAGGGCAGGATTGCTACGAGAACTACCGCGACCAGGGTATTGCAGCGTACGATGACCTGCAGTTTCAGGAATCGATCAATCTCTTCGAAGCTGCGAAAATTTGCCCCGACAATACGATTGAACAAGTCGAAGAAGTCGAAGAATGGCTTACCCGGGCTCGTGATGGATACATCGATGCCATCATCAAAGCACGTGACGAAGCCCAGCGATCGGAACAAAATGCGCTGCTGGCTCAAGAAGAAGCCAACCGCCAGGCCACCCGTTCGGAAGCCAACAGGCTGGCTTACCTGGCTACACAGGAACTGTTAAAGAACAATCTTGTGGACGCCATGACACTGGCATACCGGGCACTTGATCTCGTCAAAGAGGATCCGATGCCTCTCGTCGAACAATCGTTTGGCAATACCTCGGGAAGATTTTATGCTACTGAATTGGAAGGACATATTGCGGTGGTAGACCGGGTATCGTTGATCGAAGGGGATGGACCGAAGATATTGACATCTTCAGTGGACGGACAAGTCAAGTTATGGAATACCAAAGGAGAGCTTATCGGCGACATTGCCAGTCACGATGGTCCCATTACGGCCCTGGCACATTCGGGGAATGGAAAGATCATCGCTAGCGCCGACCAGAATGGCCAGATGCTTCTGTGGCGGGAATCTGAAGCGCCAGTTGCCATACCCCTCACGGATAATAGCATCGCAACGGCACTGGCATTTGCACCCGATGGATTGAAATTTGCCAGCGCTCATCGCAACGGGCAGATCACCATATGGGGTACGAATGGAAACCCATTGAAAACAATCGATACCGGGACCAAAGTCATTCATGAAATTCGATATGATCCCTTAGGAACACTCCTTTTGGCTCGGGGTGCAAACGGGAAAGTAGCCGTTGTGACCAATAACAACAGCCAACCTGTTATTATAGATGCTGGTAGCCACGTGTACCAGGTCTTCTTCGTTCCCGGTACACGTCATCTATTGACGGCATCTTCCGACGGAAAAGCCAGAATATGGTCTTTACAAGGCGAACTCATTCGAGAAATGACCCATCCGGGACCGGTTTACATAGCGAAATATCATTCCGACACGGGCATGTTGGCTACCGTTGCCATCGACCGAAAAATACGGCTGTGGGATACAGCTGGCCTATTGAAACATACAACAACGGCGCATAGCTCAAAGATTACGTCTTTCTCTTTCGCCGGTACGCGCCCACTGATGGCTAGCGGTACCAGTGATGGCAACATCTCTATCTGGAACTTTGAAGGCGAACTGGTCAGTCAGTTCATTGCGCACACCGATATGATCGTCAAAACCCAGTTTTCGCCCGGCTCCGACCTTCTCCTTACCGCATCGAGAGATCACACGGTAAAACTCTGGAAAACGGATGGAAACTTGATCATGACCACTGCTCTTTTCACCGGGCCCATCAGAAATGCCACATTCTCAAAAGACGGTTCTCAATTCATCGCCTGCTCAGAAGACCATTCCGCGGCCATCATTCGCAATCCGATAAAGGTATTTGAAGAGCTGCAAAAGAATCCACCTGTTGTGACAGCTGAGCAGAAAGCGAAATATGGGATCGAATGATTTATAGTTGAATGCCGAGTGCAGATTACATGCCTGCCAACCTTTGGTTGGAATGCCGATTGTTGAGGTAGTTGAAACTTCAAAAATCATCATTTCCGCCAAGGGCCTACCAGTGGCAGGCAGGCGGACGGGCATGTACTCAATTAATCATGTATTCAAGAGATGAGGTATCATCATTAATTCAAATAGTGAATGCTGAGTGCAGATTACATGCTTGCCGATTGTTGAGGTAATCGAAACTTCAAAGATCA
>JBFKOL010000282.1:0-5903 GCA_041628815.1 Saprospiraceae bacterium
CGCATGACTACAAGGTGCCTTTTACTACTTGTACGCAGATGATGGAGTTAAACAAACGCGAAGAGAGGTCTTTGTGGGAATGGGCTTTGGAATATGAATGTGCCCGTGGTGGCATGACCAAGGAAGAAGTTTTTAACCTTACAAGGAAAACATACCAGGTCATGCGCCAGGCCGTGGAGACAGGCTTGGAAGGGACAGAATACGAAGATCGCATCCTGGGCAGTCAATCGGTGAAGTTCAGGGAGATGTTCGAACGCGGCAATCTTGTAGGGAGCGGTGATATTAACAACCGCATTGTCATGTATGTTTCGGCCATCATGGAAGTGAAGAGCAGTATGGGTGTCATTGTTGCTGCGCCTACGGCTGGGAGTTGCGGTGCGATGCCCGGGGCTGTACTGGCTGTGGCAGATGCCTTGGAGACGAAGGAAGAAGAGATTTTAAAAGCGTTGTTGGTAGCTGGGTTGATGGGACTTTTTATAGCGGAGCAAGCTACTTTTGCTGCAGAGATAGGAGGGTGCCAGGCAGAATGCGGGGCTGGCGCTACCATGGCTGCAGCTGCCATTGTTTACCTGGCTGGGGGAACTCCGGAGCAATCTATTGGCGCCGCATCCATGGCACTTCAGAGTTCATTGGGTATGATCTGTGACCCGATAGGAAACCGCGTGGAGGCACCTTGCCTAAACCGCAACGTGCAAGCTGCTACCAACGCTTTGTCGTGTGCAAATATGGCCCTGGCTGGGTACAATCACCTCATTCCCCTTGATCAGGTGATAACGACTATGTACGATGTCGGTCAACAGATGCATCATACCCTAAGATGCACCAACCTCGGAGGCTTGTCCATTACTCCCGCTGCCAAAGAAATCGAGGAGCGACTTGGACAAAAAGTATTTTATAAGAATTGCTGAAGTATCAATAAAAAACTATCGACTATAGGTATGTAGATACCTTAGGCAGCTAATAAATGCCGTCATAATTCGAGCCCAAGTATGAAGACCATCTTCGTATCTGGGATGCGTTCGCTTCTAAATTCATCCTGACCATTTCGATCCCGTAAAATGACCCGATATCACCGAAGTTAGACTGCATACATAGAATTAGATCGAGAGTGCCATTATCATCAACATCTCCGAGCCACGGGGTCGAGGCCACATTTTTAGCGTTGACTTGAGGTATCCATTCCCACAACTGGTCGTTGCGGTAGTCGAGAACCAGCATCCTGTACATGCTCACACCGGGAAAAAAACCCTGGCAATTGTACTCGTTTACATTCCACAAAAACTCAACTGATCCATCGTTGTTCAAGTCATAGGAAAGTGCAGTCGAAAATCCCGTGCAGCCAAGGGTGTCAAGATATAAAATACTTCCATCGATCCCGTCGGCAATTACCTGGATGGTATTGGTGTTTTTGGGCCAGCTACCCTGGCTAAACGATGCAAAAAAATCGGGTGTGCCGTCACCGTTGACATCTCCCGGCGTTGGACTGCAATTCAATTCGGTTCCGGGTAGTTTGATGGACCAAACGATTTGATAATTCCTGCCATCGATGGCAATTATTTCTCCTCCATGCCAGTTGACGATGATGTCCAGGATGCCATCATCGGTGATATCAGTTATGGTCGGTGGAGCTATAAAGCCATGGCCTTCCTTGTTCAGTAAGGATACTGAATTTGAAAGGTCATTTTCCAGTAATTGGTCAAGAGTTGCGATATAAAGGTGTCCACCTCTGAGTTCGCCACCTGTTCCAAAAATGACTGATTGCTGGCCATCGCCATTTAGGTCGACTACCAATGGCGACATATAGGTTTCACGACCATCCGGTACTGTATCGATGGCCAGCAGTTGACCCGTTGCACCACTCATGACCCCCAGCACACCGGGATATCTTCACTGACCCGAATTGCCGTGTGCCGTGACATTCCCGCCATTCGAAACGAGCAGATCGTCCACTTCGTCTTCGTCCTGGTCTGACAAGACCTGTGGAGAATAAAAATTAAATCGCATAAAGCCCAGTGTGCTGAAATCATGACTCAGTACTTCAAACTGCCAAATCATGGATCCACGTGCTCCATCTATTGCCAGTAATTGGGCAGAACGACCGCCGATAACGATGTCGGGGATGTCGTCGTCATTGATTTGAAGAAAAACCGCTGAACCTACCATCTGGTCCACACCTGCAACGGTCCACAGTACTTCCCCGGAGGAGCCATCCAGGGCTACAACCGCGGAATCCGAAGGTTCAAATTCGTTTCTTCCCGCACCTATTACGATGTCTTTAATTCCATCCTTATTCAGATCAATGCAGCGTGGCGAAGAGAAAGATCCGAGACCGTCGAGATGTTTCTGCCATTCAATTGTTGGCCTTTTATGATTCAAAGTGCATGCGGACCAAATTAACAGGCAAAGTGAAAATAAACGCAAAGGCATTGGATTTTGGACAAATGTAGTCTTTGTCTCATACAATCTTTGCAATCCTACCTTGACTGAGATGTCGTCTGACTTAAGAAATGAAATCCAAAAGCACGCTTACCTGACATAATTTTTAGGACTAAGTCCATTATGCCGGTGCATCACCCCAGCACTGGCTGTTCGCCAAGGAACGGCTGGTGATAATGTCTTGTCCCTGAAGCCTTATAAAGCGCATTGGCGACGGCACCAAAAATCGGCGGAAATGGGGGTTCGCCCATGCCTGTCGGAGCGATTTCATTTTGTACAAAGTGGACCTCTATTTCTTTTGGAGCTTCTCCCATTCGTATCATCCTGTATTTGTCGAAATTGGTCTTGTCAGGGACCCCGGCGGTAAAGGTCATCGACCCGAAGAATGCATTTCCAATACCATCCACGATGGCACCTTCTGCCATATTAATGGCCGCATCCGGGTTCACAACAATACCGCAGTCGATCGCAGTTGTGACTTTTTGAACGACAGGAGTACCGTCCTCAATGGTCAAATCGAGCACATGTGCTGCATAGGAGTTGTGACAGAAGTAAGCTGAAACGCCGCGATGTAGGTTTTCGTTTGCTAGTCCCCATCCCGATTTTTCCTTGACAAGTGAGAGTACACCGGCGTATCGTTCAGGGTCATAGTCGTTGCGTTCGCCTACAGGGTTGTTTGTCGCTCTTTCAAGCAATTCGAGACGAAAATCGATGGGATCCTTTCCTGCCAACTCGGCCAACTCATCGAGGAAAGACTGTTCTGCACCTGCAATGAAATTGGACCGCGGGGCCCGGAAGGCACCGATGGTTATGTTGGAAGGTATGGACCATTCTTCCGCCAGATAGTTGTCTACAGCTCCTGCCGGAAATCTATTGGCAAAAAGAGGGCTTTCGGGTATGCCACCCGCTTTGATGTGAAATGCTATAAGGTTGTTGTTTTCGTCAAGGGCAGCCCTGTAAGTAGCGCGGTAGGTCGGCCTGTAGATACCATTGGCCATATCGTCCTCACGGGTATACATGAGGCGGACAGGAGCATTTACTTTTTGCGATATCAAGGCTGCTTCCACAGCATGATGGCTGTATGCCCTTCTTCCGAACCCTCCTCCCATTCGCGTCATTACGATATCGATGTTTTCCGGTGGGACACCCATCCTGGCCGCGATAGTTGGTTGGATAAAGCCTGGTGCCTGCAGGGGACCAGCCACTTCTACCTTGTCGCCCTGTACATGGGCAAAAAAGTTCATAGGTTCCATACAGTTGTGTGCAAGGTATGGGGCAGAATAGGTTCTCTCTAAAACCTTTGCTGCCTTTTTGAATACCGCATCAGGATTGCCATCCTTTCTGACAACAGTACCCGGTTTAGATGACACTTCATCCATACGAGCCATATGTCTATCACTACTTTCCAGACCACCAGGCACCTCTACAGTGCGCGGTCCTCCCCAGCCGCCGATGGTTTCGCTGTAGGTCTTGAAAGGCTCCCACTCCACTTTGAGCACTTTTTTTGCCTGCATTACTTCCCATGTTGTATTGCCGACGATGGCCACCAACTCAGGAAAGGCGTTGGTGTCGAATCCCGCTTTTTGATATCCGTCATCGTAGGTTTTGATGGGAAAAACATCGACAATTCCAGGCATATTTTTCACGGAAGCAGCATTTACAGATTTGAACTTCATACCGAAGGCAGGCGGCTGAGCGATCATAGCGATCAGCATGCCCTCTTTGGTATAGTCCAGGCCAAACATGGGCTTGCCAGTCACGATATCTTTTCCGTCAACATTTCTCGTTGATTTTCCGATAATCTTAAAGTCTTTGACATCTTTCAATTTCACTTCTTCCGGTACTTCCAACAATGCTGCCGCTGAGGCCATCTCACCATATCCGGCTGAATTGCCACTGGCTTTGTGGATGAGTTTTCCCCCTTCAGTAGAAATTTCTTCCACCGGAACTTCCCATGCATTTGCCGCCGCCTGACGTAACATATGCCGGGCAGTGGCACCCGCCATGCGCAGGCCTTCCCATCGTGATGCGATACCCCTGCTTCCCCCTGTAAACTGGAAGCCGTACATTTCTGCATTGAAAGGAGCTTGGTCCACAAGGACTTTTTTCCAGTCCACATCGAGCTCTTCAGCCACGATCATAGGCATAGAGGTTTTTACGTTTTGGCCGAACTCAGGGTTGGGGGTATAAATGGTCACAAGACCGTTGTCGCCGATCTTGAGATAGGCATTGATGTCAAACCATTCCTTGGGAGGTTCGAGTACCTGATTATCGGGTTTGCATGATGCCAACCAAGAAAAACCAAGGACCATACCTCCACCGGCTGCTGCGGTAGACTTGAGAAAAGAACGGCGACCGACTTTTGTCTTGAGGATTGTCATGAGATTTGATATTTAAAGAAATTATTGGAACAGTTCATTTTGTACAGCGGTAGAAATGTCATTATGAGTTTGCCGCAGATTTAATCGCGGCTTTGATCCTTGTGTAGGTGCCACAGCGGCATATATTCCCATACATGGCCGCCTCTATTTCTTCATCCCCCGGGTTGGGATTGGCCTTTAGCAAAGCAGCGGCATTCATAATCTGCCCGGTCTGGCAATACCCACATTGCGCTACATCGTGATCGAGCCACGCTTTTTGTACGGGGTGATCTCCGTCGGCTGATAGACCTTCAATGGTCGTTACAGGTCTGTTACCTACCTGTGATACGGTATAGACACACGAACGGATGGCAATATCACCCACATGAATGGTACAGGAGCCACATTGTGCAATTCCACACCCGTATTTGGTCCCTAACAGACCCAAGTGATCTCGGAGGACCCACAACAGTGGAGTGGAAGGGTCCACATTTACCTCGCGTTGTTCGCCATTGATGTTTAGTTTGAAAATGGCCATGTTTTATAAAATTAAATTAATAATGAATGTCAAAAGGAATAGCTTCTCAATATCGATTGTTTTTACATCAATTGCTTACGAAATAGAAACAATTTGTGTCAAGAATCTAATGAGCAGTAATGCTTTCAAATGGTTACTTTCCCGGGAATCCGTCAGCATAATCCATTGAGCACTTTTGTGCCTGTAAGCTCGCTTCATGCGTTAAAGAAATAGTGAAAAGGATATTGCTGAATGTGCATGTTCAAATGATGTTCTAAGCGTAAGTTCATTCTCGAATTTTATTCATTCCTTCCTGCTGTAGGCAGGTTTTCAGTTACTAATAAACAGTCTCTATCGACCAATTAAGGGAAACAAAAAACTCAACGAATGGTATAATCGATCAAGTCCCATAACTCGGTCCTTGCGATTGCCCTGGTTTCCCGCGTTTTCATCATAATATCACTGAATTCCTCGCCTGGATGTATGTTTCCAAAAGATTCGGAAAAATCCAGATTAAAAATGGTAGAAAAATCGGAGAAGGTATTCAGCGTAAGGTATTGGTAATCTCGACCAGCCCCTCTAGGGAAAAG
>JBFKOL010000283.1:0-5888 GCA_041628815.1 Saprospiraceae bacterium
CATTCGGGCTGACCGTCATCGACTGGATGCCGCACGCATCATTGGATCCGTTGTCCACCTGGGACGCAGTGATAGAAGCATTACCCGAAGCATCCAACTGTACCGTTATATCCTGGCACATAGCCGTAGGATCGACATTGTCCTCTACCGTAACTGTGGATGTACACATAGATACGTTACCATTGTTGTCCGTCACCGTCAAGGTAACCGTATTCACTCCTACATTCGCACATGTAAACGTGCTCGGACTGACACTCAGCGACTGGATGCCGCATGCGTCATTCGATCCGTTGTCCACCTGCGCCGCCGTGATGGTCACATTACCCGACGCATCCAGTTGCACCGTTATATCCTGGCACATAGCCGTAGGTGGCGTAATATCCCTGATACCCGCTATGGTGAATGTGAAAGGATCTTCATCGATATCGTTGCTTCCAATACAGACGATGACGGTATCTGCCCCATTGGTGGTCGGCATAAAAGTGATCTTCAACAACAGCGAATCGCCAGCTTTTATCGTATCGGGAAATGTATAGTCTGTGCTGTTGAATGTAAATGCTCCTGCGTTGCTTCCTTTTCCGTCAATCTTAATGGTATCAATGATCAAATCACCGCCTTCGATGTTTTTAATGTAGAAGCTATCCATTTTCGTCACGCAAATTTCACCGAAATCGGTGCCGTCATTGGCTTCCGGGGAAGTGTCCCCATTGGTTATAATGGTATTGTTTCCAACTACTTCTATTTCACCGGTCACCTGGACATATAAAACAACGGCATCGTGATCAGAAGAGCGCAAAGGGGTTGAATCATCGTTGATCAGGTCGACGGCTGCGTCCGCATTGCCCCGTCCATATGCCCGTTGCGAAACAATAGGCGTGATCGCAGAAGACGTCAATATGTGATCAATAGCCTGGGCGTTGCCCCGGAAGATGAATGTATATCGTTCATCAGCTGGAAACTCGTTGGTTTGATTCACCAGGTCGGGATTCACGACGTCGGAGCCAGGCAACAAGCTGCCAAGCGGGTCCAGGTCACCGGTAATTTCTCCAATGACGTCCACATAGCCATCCGTGAATTGAAAATCATTGAAATCGCCGGCGACCGCCAACCCTATACCCGGATTAGCGATTTGGAAGTCCTGAATCTTTTGGGCAATGGACTGTACTTGGGCCTGTCTTTTAGCCCGAACCCTGGGACCATCTATCGGATCATCGATTCCGGATTGAGAACGTATGTGTACATTCATTACAGCCACCGGCAGAGCAGGCGTTCCGTTCGCAAGATAACTTCCCACCAACAGGAGCGGCGGCCTGTCATGGACCAGATCGGTACTGGAATCCGTCGGATCTGTGAACGTCTCGGTCTTACCTAGCTGCGTCACCGCGTCTACCTGGAACCTGCTTGCCCGTACCAGAAATCCGACATCAATGGTTCCAGGGTCATTTCCCTCAACCAGTTGCGGCGTGTAGACCACCGACGGAGCCATGGTGGCGATATCCGCTGCGAGGTCCTGGAGTACTTTGAGGTTCTCAGCTTCCTGTACAGCGAGCACATCAGGGGACTTCAAAACGTCTATAATGTATTTGGCAAATTTGGTTCTTCTTCTTTGGTATTCCGCTGTTGATACCACGAAATCATCGCGGTTGTTCCCCTGGGCATCCGTAGATGGTGGATCGTCGATATCATCAAAAAGACGGAATAGATTAAGTGTGGCCACAGTTCGCTCGGAGGGTAATGCATCCGGGACGGGTACCGGTATTACCGATGGTGTAACCGTCAGGTTTTGGGGCCACAACTCGTACCCGCCAAATTCATAACCCAGTACACCCGTTGCATCGAATGACGAACCGGCTGGAATCGTTTGATTGGGCAGTCCGAGTTTATCCGGATCGAGTTCAAAAATTTCGGGGTTCCCGTCCCAGACCGGCAACATGGGCAGTCCCGGAAATTCAATCCCCGGTTCGCGGAATGTCCTGTCCGATGCTGCCGTAACAAATACTTCTGCAATGGGATCCACGGTGAATCTTTGGTTGGGTCCGACCACCGTACCTCCGGAAATACTGACCCGCATACCTTCGAGGCATTCAAAATTGTCTGTGCCGCAGCTGGGGGTGGTAGGATCTGCCGACGGGGTAGCGGAATCCAGGATTACCGCCGCGGGTACCCCTCCAGTACCGGTAATCGTTACCACAGGGCTGGAACCCAATCGTGTAAAATCGAAGAATTCCTCTACGGTGCCGTCCACATCGACCAGGTCTCCGACTGCAACGATCGGAGCAGCCCCGGTAAATACAAAAATGCCATCCGAAGTATTCATGTCCGCATCTGTTCGCATCGTTGGGGTCTGTATGAAAAATCCATCCGTTGCCAGGCAGGTAACGACATTGTCCTCTGTGCAGACCAGTTGATTGACGAAGGGGGAAATCAGTCCGGAGCCTTGGATTTCGAAGATCTCGAGTACGGGACTTTGATGCTCGAAGGCTCCCATATCAATAGTGCCTACATTTCGTGTATTGCCATCGAGATCTGTGACAGAAGTACTCGACGCATCGTCACCCATATCGATGGCGGGAGATATACACTGCAAGCGCAGGTTGCCCGCGGAAGAAGGAAAAGAGGGTACGCCCGCGATGAATTTTGGATCCAGCTCGCTGCCTGTAGTTCCTACCTTGTTATTGTTCGAACCATCGGTAAAAGTCGTCTGGTCACTTCCATCACCAATAAGGCAATTCTGTCCAAATGCAGATTCCAACAAATCCCTAACATCGGGACCAGTGGGTGCCGTGTTGGTCGCAATGATGCTGTTGCGATAAAGAATGGCGTTGTATCCGTAAGTCTGTGTATTCGAAGCCTTCAGCACCCCGCCGCCCGAAGCGGAAGCTCCATTTCCGGCTATGGTTACATTCGTGAAAAAAGAAGATCCGCCACCGGGAAGTACCTGGTAATAATAGATTCCCCCACCGTCATCTGCTGAATTACCGGATATCACTGCATCGGTAATATCGCACTGAATCTCATTCAAATACAAGCCTCCGCCTTGGTTTGCAGTATTGCCAGAGATAATGGATAGTATGATTTCTCCCTGGTCACCCAGGTAAGCGCCTCCACCCTGGTCTGCCGCAACATTACCGGCAATACAAGACATCAATATGTCGAGATTTGATATCCCGAATGGATTTGATGAATAAATACCTCCTCCAGAACCAGAGGCTGTGTTATTCATTATGGCACAATGTTTCAAAGTCAAATCTCCGTAATTCAGGATGGCTCCCCCGCCTCCTGTCGCATTACCATTTTGCATTTTGACACCCTCGACGGATACAACGTTTCCCGGAGAATTTTGAAAGATCCTGCTTGTACCCATGCCATCGATGATCGTTATACTCGAATCATTGCCCAAGATGACCAGGTCCTTATCCAGGATGATTTCCGTGGCCAATTTGATCGCCATACCATCGATCGAAGAATCAAAACAGATCGTATCTCCTGGCATGGCCACGGCCACCGCCTGTCGCAGCGAACCACATCCATTGTCATTCGTATTGGTGACTTTGGTGTCGTCGCCGGTTGCTTTGACCTGAAAATCGAATACCCCTTCATCAAAGTCTGAAGTATATATCTTGATTGTGGCAGAATCTGCACACAGGACCGTTGGTGTAAAACACACGACCAATGCAATGGAATCCCCTGCACTCAGTGTGTCATCCGGCATCACCCCGAAGTTGAACCCTGGAGTCAGCACCGTAAATTGGGCCGGGCTGCCATTGATATCGCATACCCGGATCGAATCGAGCCGGAAGGTATCTACCCCTACATTTTTAATGTAAAATGTATCCTTGATAGTATTGTTGATCTTGACCAAACCCATATCGGTGCCATCTGCGGGATCCGGTGTGATGTCACCATCCGGAATATCCATGCCGTTGCCAACCACCGCAATGTCTCCTACCGGGAAGGCCGCCATCGTAGCAGTTGGGTCCATAGAGCCTCCCACCTCGGGATCATCCGACAGCACCGTGGAAAAGTTGGACCCGCTTACCTTGACCTGGTTGAGGAATTCGGTCTGAGAAGGAGGAAAGGGTTTGATGCTCACATCGTAATAGATGCAAAGGGTGTCACCAGGAAGTAGGGTGTCGAGGGCGACGGGGAATTGAGAAAAAACTGAAGCTAGGGAGGTCAAACAAAAGAATAGGGTGAGGATGATGGTTTTGGGAAGGTTAAATGGGCTGAGTAGGAGTTGCGGGTTGCAAGTTGCTGGTTGCTTCTGGATTTTAGATGCAATGATTCTGGTTGACTGTGTAATTGAGTTACAGAAATGACCTTTGAGTATGAGAGAAGTGATATGTCGGGTCCTCTTGGTCATTCTCGATCATGAATTGAGGTCGGTAATTTTCTGGTCCCGGGATCGAGGGTTTCCTGCATCAGCAAATCATTCGGATCGTGGTTTTTTCCTGCCATATGTCCCAATTCGTGAAGGAGCACGGTCAACAAGTCCATCTTTCCATGTGCAGGACCATCCGGTATGGCTTTCCAGCTGCCATCTGATTGTAAAGTGAATTCTTCGTTCTGATCAGGAGTGGGGTCGACGAACCAGCCGTGGCCGGCGGCAGTTAAATCCAATTCAATCTTGTTTTTGGTATACTGTGCAAGTCGGTTACTCGCCAGTATTTTCAAATTAATGATCAAATCATCATGTCGAATTAGATTTGAACCTTGTTCAAATAAATGCGAAGAGCGGGCCAGAAAATTGTCAATTTGTTTGTTGGTGATAAGAACTTCCGAATATCTCTTTGGATTTGGACTTGTTCTTATAAACGTTAAACCCGTAATGCCACAAGCGAAACTTGCATCTACTCCAGGATAAATGATAAATGGTCCATCGATTAATGTATTATTTCTGGTAGCATCAGATAAAAATGTCCTCAAATCTGCGCTAGCGGTTCCAGGAGCACAAGCAAAGGCAAGCTCGCCGTTTGCGGATCCTGTGTAATTCTCAACATTAAAATTCGAGGCATTATTGAATTGTGACATGAAAATTGTACTGCTAGCAAATGTACCTCCACTTGCATCGAAAGTGTTATTCCTGATATCTAGATTTAGAATCCCATTTTCAGTGCCAGCACCAGCGACAGTTAAGTTTAATCCAGCAAATCCGCCTGATCCTTCAAGCTCTGCCACATTATTGCCTAATATTGTTACATCCATCTCTGGCTGCGTTCCTCCTGGATTATCCATGTTTGCCACTACATCAATTCCACTCGCAGTCCCACCACCAGATCCAAGCCTTCTGATTTGATTGTTTTCTATTAAAACACTATGAAAAACGGTCCCTGCTGCCCCAGCCAGTATGCCACCCCCTTCGGTTGAACCCGATCCAGAAACGCCGGGTGTGCCTATGTGATTATTCTTTATTGTTCCGACAACATTGCCTGTGCCTGAAACAAAATTCGCGGTAACAGCAAATCCTTTGGCTTTGGTAAAGGTCTGACTTCCAAAAGTTGTTCCGGAGACTTCATAGGTCATGTTTATATTAGCCGTGGCACCACCTCCGGATATTGTAATTCCACCACCTCCGGATACAATATCCGTGTGATTGTTGTTGAAAGTATTGTCTTTTACCACACAATCCATGGTGCTTTGATCAATACAGTTGCATTGAAGCATATCGCCCCTGGCACCAGTGAAAGAGCTATTCTGGACAGTCATATTCATGGTGGCAGTGCTGCGAGATTCGATAGTTACTCCATCATTTCCAGAAGAGGTGCTGTTTAGACCAATGGTTGATCCAGAAACGGTGCATCTATTCAAAGTGCCGGTATTGTTGATAATGTTGAAATTATCTTCGTGTCCGCCTTCGATAATGGTATTTAGAATTGAAGAACTGCCGG
>JBFKOL010000284.1:0-5877 GCA_041628815.1 Saprospiraceae bacterium
GCGGGATAATTGGCATACAAAGCTTTAAAATTTGCCTTCCAAGCATAAGAGCCATCCTTGTTCCTTGCGAGATTTTTCAAGAGAAATTGTAAAATGGATTTGTCTTTAATGTTGATTCCCAGGCTATCCTCAACTTCCTTCCGCGTAGAAAAAGTGCTTAACTCCAGTGAAAAAATGGCATGAAAGATTTCCATGTGCTTCGCTTCATTGATCTTAGGCGCAATATCTACAACAATGAGGTGGGACAGTTTGCCGGGGTGATCGATGGCATACTGCATGGCCGTTTTTCCTCCCATGGAGTGGCCTATGACGGACACTCCGGAAAGGTCATGATCAACAATAAAATGATCGAGATCCTCGGCGAGGACCGTATAATCAAAAACATCACTGTGAAACGACTTGCCGTGATTGCGCTGGTCTATGATGTATACAGTAAAATTTTTACTCAACTTTTTGGCAAAGCTTATCCAGTTGTCCAGCATGCCGAACAATCCGTGAAGAATGATGACCGGTGGCCCTGACCCAATGGTTTTGTAATTTAGTTCCCTACTCATAGTAACATAAATAAACAAATATGAACAAGGTTTATACGCTCGACAAAATGAAAGTACGCGAATTCTTTCCTGGTTTCCATGGCAGAATGATTCACGGGGAGAAATCAACAATGGCTTATTGGAACATAACAAAAGGTCATTCGGTGCCACTGCACCATCATCCGCACGAACAATTTGTCAATATGTTGGAAGGAACATTCAGCATGATCATGGATGGAAAAGAATACCTTCTCAACGCCGGCGATGTATTGCACATTCCTTCTAATGTGCCCCACGAAGGTACCGCCATCACCGATTGCCGCATCCTCGATGTGTTTACACCGGTAAGGGAAGAGTATCGGGTAGATTAAGAGGCCTGCCCTGAAGTTGGAGCGTTAGCGGATTACTTCGGGGTTTAAGTGGCTTGCCCTACACTTACAGCGCCAGCGTCATAGTACAGGGTTTGAGCGGTATAGGTTGTTACCCGACAACCCTGCCAGAGGCCGCACAACAACTATTCCTTACCTTGTACGTTTTTCCCCTAATGCAACGACATGTCCTTCGAACTTACCTCACAATACCAACCCACAGGTGACCAGCCTGAAGCCATAGAACAATTACTCGGCGGCCTTCGAGGCGGAGAGAAGGCCCAGGTATTGCTGGGAGTAACAGGGTCCGGAAAGACATTTACTATGGCAAACGTCATTGCAAAGGCCAACCGGCCTACATTGGTGCTTACCCACAACAAGACATTGACGGCCCAGCTGTATGCAGAATTCAGGGAGTTTTTTCCGGACAATGCCGTAGAGTACTTCGTGTCTTATTACGATTATTACCAGCCTGAAGCGTATCTCTCGGTATCGGACACCTACATAGAAAAAGATCTTTCGATCAATGAAGAAGTAGATAAGCTGAGACTCAGGGCAACTTCCAACCTGTTGTCCGGGCGCAGGGACATCATCATTGTCGCGTCGGTATCCTGCATTTACGGTATGGGCAATCCTGACGATTACAAAGGCGGTATCATCCGCATCAGGAAGGGAGAGACACTCACTCGAAACCGCTTGCTGTATCAGTTGGTCGAAGCGTTGTATTCCAGGACGGAACACGATTTTAAGCGTGGCACCTTTCGCGTGCGCGGAGACACGGTGGACATCAATTTGCCGTACGTGGATTTTGGCTATCGAATCATATTTTTTGGTGACGAGATCGAGGATATTGAGAAAATAGAACTCGAATCCGGAAAGCGAATACACACCATGAGTGATGCGGCTATATTTCCGGCCAATTTGTATGTGGCACCAAAGGACCGCCTGAAGATGATCATTGGCGATATAGAGAAGGAGATGGACCAGCACGAAGCCTTTTTCGAACAAGAGGGCAGGTACATCGAGGCAAAACGCATCAAAGAACGCGTCACCTTCGACATTGAAATGATGCGCGAATTGGGATATTGCAACGGCATAGAAAACTATTCGCGTTTTTTCGACGGCCGGAAGCCGGGCACGAGGCCTTTCTGTCTCCTGGATTATTTTCCGGAAGACTACCTGATGATCATCGACGAGAGCCATGTGACGATACCGCAGGTTCGCGGCATGTGGGGAGGGGACCGCGCAAGAAAACTGAACCTCGTCAACTATGGATTTCGTCTACCCTCGGCACTGGACAATCGTCCACTGAACTTCGACGAGTTCCAGGGCCTCATCAACCAGGTGATCTATGTCAGCGCCACCCCGGGCGACTTCGAACTCGAACAAACCGAAGGTCTCGTGGTGGAGCAGATCGTAAGACCTACGGGTCTGCTGGACCCTCCGATAGAGATCCGGCCCAGTGTCAACCAGATCGACGACTTGCTAGAAGAAATCCAGAAACGGATAGAGGCTGACGAACGCGTACTTGTAACGACCTTAACGAAGCGTATGTCCGAAGAGCTTACGAAATACCTGCTGCGCCTCAACATACGCGTCAGGTATATCCATTCCGAGGTGGATACCCTCGACAGGGTCGAAATCATCCGGGATTTGAGATTGGGGGGTTTTGATGTACTGGTAGGTGTCAACCTGCTGAGAGAAGGCCTGGATATGCCTGAGGTTTCACTCGTGGCCATCCTCGATGCCGACAAGGAAGGATTCCTCCGCAATGCGCGCTCGCTTACCCAGACGGCAGGCAGGGCCGCACGCAATGTAAACGGGCTTGTCATCTTCTATGCCGATCAGGTAACAGATAGTATGCAGGTGACCATCGACGAAACCATTCGGCGAAGAGCAGTCCAGATGGCCTACAATGAAAAACACGGCATCATTCCCGAAACCATCACTAAGACGAGAGAAGAAATCATCAACCAGAAGTCGATCCTTGACATCCGAGGTAAAAAGAAACACGTCTATATCGAACCAGAAGAGGCAAGCATTGCTGCAGATCCGGTCATCGATTATATGTCTAAAGACCAGTTGAAAAGACTGATGGATGAAACCGAGAAGAAAATGAAAACGGCAGCAAAAGAGCTGGATTTCATCAGTGCCGCGCAATACCGGGACGAACTGTTTGCGCTGAAGAAGAAAATGAAAGCGGCGGTATGATTGTATTGGTGGTACGTCTTCGCACAAGGCTTCCACCTTCGTCGAGACTTCGTCATATGAGGACGGCGAAGGGCGCAAGTAACACGCACACGATCCTTAATCCTTGCACTTGCACTTGACACTTGCACTTGACACTTGCACTTGACACTTGATACTTGCACTTGACATGAATGAGTGATCAATATTTCCTTTGATGTAAGCTTATTGACAAAGATGAATTCAGGAGGAAAGGATTAATGACTATATTGAGTCATCACCCTTATGAGAAACTGCGTCCTAACACTGCTAGTCTTCCTACTCGTTTGCAATCTGGCCCTTGGGCAGGATGTAAAAGTCACACAAACAGATACGCTTATCGTAGATAAAAACATGGATGAGATCGCCAACCCCGGTGATTCCATCCGGTATAAGGTGACCATTACGGTGAATGGTGACAGCGCGAAAAATGTCGTCCTCGATACCATGAATTTCGATCCCGCGCTGATGATCGATATGAATTCGTTGCATATCGGTCCGCTGGCGCGAAAGGATACCTTCGAGTGCATTGGCAATGTAGGTCTCGATGTGCCTGCCATGGCAGGTCTCCTCTCCAACGATGCAGACCTGGACAATAACAGCGGCACCCTGACCATTACGATGGTCGGTGCCACAACGACGAATACAGCGGTTTTGACGGATTTTACAACGGTCCAAAATGGCACTGCCAATGTCAATGCGGATGGATCGTTTACGTATACACCTGCCGCCGGGTTCAATGGTACGGACCAGTTCAGGTATAAACTGTCGGACGGGGACCCGGTTACGGCCGATGTGGTACAAACCGTTTGTATTATCGTGACCGATGTGATCTGGTTTGTTCAAAACGATCACACGCCCAATGCGAATCCCAATGACAACGGCACCCTGGCGGATCCTTTTAACGCGCTCAGTGCGGCTGAAAGCGCCTCCGCCATCGGCCATACCATTTTTCTCTATGAAGGTGACGGGACATCAACCGGGCAAAACGCAGGAATTACGCTTAAAAACAATCAGATAATCATCGGAGAAGGTGCCGGTGCTTCTATTGAAACCATATCGGGTATAACGCTGCCTTCTCACAGCAATGCACTACCCTCAACCGGGGGTGCCAAGCCGCTTATTGCTTCAACTGTAGGACCGGGCATTACGGTTGCATCGGATAATACAATCAGGGGCCTGAACATCGGTGCGACCAGTGATATGGGCATCAAGAATACGGCTATGAGTTCGGTAGGCACACTGACAGTCAGCGAAGTGTCGATAACAGGCACAGGCGGGGGCATTGCTGCGACCAATGGAGGAACCTTTTCGGTCACTCTTGATGAGATCAGTACCACCTCGCACACCGGTTCGTTGGTCAATCTTTCCGGGGTGGGAGGCACATTGAATGTGAATGGCGGGGGAGCTTCGGGTGTGACAGGTGATGTCATTGAAATCTCTGGTGGTAATATCAACATGACGTACGGTGGAACTTTGACCAATACCGCCGCACGCTTAATAGACATACAGAATACCACAGGTGGAACGATACTCCTCAATGGTGCCAGTTTGAGTGATTCAGGGGCCGGAACCAATACCGGAGAGGGCATTTATATTACCGGTTGTGCCGGAAATGTGACCATCGATGCCACTGCGACATCCATCACGGATAGCGATGTTTCCGGTATCAACATACTGGGAGCCTGTACTGGTACCTTCCGTTTTGATGATGTCACCATTACCGGCCCGACAGCCGCCGGTGTAAATATCAATGGAGATTCCGGCGGGAACAATCAACTGAATGGGACTGTCGACTTGAACAATGTCGATGTCAGTTCGAGTACGGGTGCTCCGGTAGTATCTATTGAAGGAATAGGGTCCGGATCCGTTGATTTTGACGTTGCTTCGTCGATAATGGCCACCGGAGGCGGAGGCGGTGTTCTGGGTAACAGCAACGGTGGAGGTTCCGCAACTTTCAATGGGCCAGTTTCCCTCACGACAAATACCAACACCGGTGTGAACCTGACCTCAAATGCAGGTGCTACTTTCAACTTCTTTGGGGGGCTCACCATTTCAACGACCTCGGGCATTGGATTCAATGCCACGGGAGGAGGCACTGTTAATGTGACCGGAGCGAGTAACTCAGTAACGTCTACCTCTCAAAAGGCGATTGATATTGATGGTATTACCACGAATATTACTTTTTCATCTGTATCTTCTACTGGAAGCTCCGTCCAAGGGATCGACATAACCAATCTCGGAGCCAGTTCTACATTTAACGGGGGTACAACCAATGTGACCAATGCAACTGGTACTGGCATAAACATCAATACGGTCGCATCTGGTAGCGATATTGATTTTGGCACTACGAATATCATTCAACGAAATACTACCGGAATCTTTATAGACAATGTCACCGGGGGGACGATTGACTTTGGTACCGTCACAGATGCAAATAGTACAAATGCAGGTGGATATGGGATCAGGATAGAGGACTCATCGGCCGACATTACGGTTGCAGCCGCCAACATTAGCAATACCAATCAGACAGTCACTACTACAGATGCAGGATCTGATGGTGTCCCTGATAACGACGGAGATGGAGATGCAATATTCCTAAAAGATAACACTGGAAGTTTTATTTTGAAAGGAGGTACACTGGATGACCTGGAAACAGACGGAATCGATATACGCAATTCCAGCAACATCACCATATCAGGTGTCACCATTAGCGATATCGGAATATCTTCGGGCAATGTAAACCCGAC
>JBFKOL010000285.1:0-5855 GCA_041628815.1 Saprospiraceae bacterium
ACTACTTCAACCCTCATGCTCAACGGATTATGGAGGGGATGATGAATGGTGCGAAGCTGGCCGTCATGGATCCCAGATTGTCTAATACAGCAAGCATGGCTGACTATTGGATGCCGACCTATCCCGGAACGGAAGCCGCAGTTTTACTGGCCATGGCCAAGGTTATATTGGATGAAGATCTCTATGACCGGGAATATATGGAAACATGGGTCAACTGGCAGGAATATCTCGAACATGTTCATCCGGACAGAAAAAGAACTTTCGATACCTTCATTGAAGCAATCCGAGAAGAATATAGGGAGTATACACCGGAGTTTGCCGCAAAGGAAAGTGGTGTAAAAGCAGCAATGGTTGTGGAAGTCGCCAGAAAAATTGGGAAAGCAGGGTCAAGGTTCGCCACACACAACTGGCGGTCAGCAGGTAGCGGGAATCTTGGAGGCTGGGCGGTAGCACGTTGCCTTCACTTCCTGAACGTTCTCACGGGAAGCGTAGGTACTGTAGGAGGTACCTCACCCAGTGCTTGGAACAAATTTCATCCCACATTCTTTGATAATCCTCCCAAACCCAAATTCTGGAATGAATTGCATTTCCCCAATGAATACCCGCTGGCCATGTTTGAAATGAGTTTCCTTCTGCCCCATATGCTCAAGGACGGGAGGGGGTTTATGGATGTGTACTTCTCAAGGGTATTCAATCCGGTGTGGACCTATCCCGATGGGTTCACCTGGATGGAAGCTTATTCCGATGAAAAATATTTTGGCCTGCACGCAGCCCTCACTCCCACATGGAACGAGACTGCTTTCTTTGCTGACTATGTGCTGCCCATGGGTCATTCTTCCGAGCGGCACGACCTGAATACGTATGCCACCCACTCGGGGACATGGATCGCTTTCAGACAACCCGTTCTTCGCGAAGCTGCGCGGAGGGCCGGTAAAGAGGTCAATTTCACCTATGAGGTAAATCCCGGGGAAGTTTGGGAAGAAGACGAATTCTGGATTGAGCTCAGTTGGAGAATCGATCCCGATGGATCCATGGGCATCAGGAAGCATTTTGAGTCGCCTTATCGCCCGGGTGAAAAGATCAACATTAATGAATATTATCAATACATCTTTGAGCATACCAAAGGCCTGCCTGAAGCTGCGGCAAAAGAGGGCCTCACTGAATTGCAGTACATGCGCAAGTACGGTGCCTTCGAAGTAGAAAAGCACGGCTATAAGAAAAACGAAAACCCGCTGACCCAGGAACAATTAAAAGGAGCTACCGTTGATCCGGTTACCAAAGTGATTCGCAAGGACGGCAAAGATATCGGTATCGAAGTAAAAGGTAAGGCTGTGGTGGGATTCCCAACCCCGTCGAGAAAACAAGAATTTTTCTCGCAGACGATGGTGGATTGGAAATGGCCTGAGTACGCTATTCCTACCTACATCAAAAGCCACATCCACGAGGAGGTGCTGGATAAATCCAAAGGAGAATATGTGCTGGTGCCTACGTTCAGGCTTCCCACTTTGATACATTCCAGGTCGGGTAATGCCAAATGGCTGATGGAAATCGCCAACAGAAACCCCATCTGGATGCATCCGTCCGACGCTGCGAAATGGGGATTTAAAACAGGTGATCTTGTCAAGATGAATACGGATATTGGTTATTTCGTAGACAAGGTGTGGGTCACCGAAGGTATGAAGCCGGGAGTGGTTGCATGTTCACACCACCTTGGCCGGTGGCGCAGACCTCAGGACCAGGGAAACCGATGGGCGACCAATACCGTGAAAATCGAAAAACGAGAGGATGGCAAGTGGATCATGAACACCAAATCAGGTATCAAACCCTTTCAAAGTTCAGATAAGGACTCGAAAAGAATTTTTTGGATCGACGGAGGAGTGCATCAGAACATCACTCATGCCGTTCATCCAGACCCAATCAGCGGGATGCATTGCTGGCATCAAAGGGTACGGATAGAAAAACCTGGTCAAGTCGACCGATACGGTGACATCATGGTTGACACCAAAAAGTCCATGGAAGTTTATCGCGAATGGATGAAGATGACTCGTCCTGCACCCGGGCCAGAAGGGCTACGAAGACCCTATTGGTTCAGAAGGCCCCTGAAACCGGTCAAAGAGGCTTATTACTTAACAAACACGTAATTATCTGAAGACATTGATTCGTTTTTTGAGTGCATGACCCCATTAGAGGAAATGGGGTTTTGGATTAGCCTGCATCATCGGTTACCTGCCTGACAAAAACGCGCTTTTACCTGGTTAGAAGTGTGATTGCCATCACCTATCTTTTAGGTATAAAAAAATCATCTTTGCATATGCACATCATGAGATCATTCTCTACCCTTATTCCCTTGTATGGAACATTGAAAAGTTACAAGACAGAAAATCTTAAGGGCGATCTTTCGGCAGGACTTACAGTGGGAGTAATGCTCATTCCCCAGGGTATGGCTTATGCCATGATTGCAGGGCTGCCTCCCATATACGGCTTATACGCCAGTACTCTTCCTCTGCTGATATATGCACTATTGGGCAGCTCGCGGCACCTTGCCGTCGGACCAGTTGCTATGGTATCGCTTCTTACCGCTTCCGGAATCGGTGCACTGGCCGAGGGAGGAACAGAGACCTACATTGCTCTTGCAATCGCACTGGCCTTTTTTGTGGGCCTCATTCAATTTCTCCTGGGCCTATTCAGGATGGGTTTCCTTGTCAATTTTTTATCGCACCCGGTCATTAGCGGGTTTACTTCTGCAGCGGCGTTGATCATAGGAATCAGCCAGCTAAAACACCTTCTTGGTTTCGAGATTCCCAGAACCCACTACGTCCATGAATCCCTGATCTATGCAATCCGTCACATAGGCGAAACAGATATCCTTACACTGGCCATAGGATTGGGTGGTGTTGCAATGATCATGGGACTAAAAAGGTGGAAAAAATCACTGCCCGGAGCGTTGATAGCTGTGGTAATTGGTATCCTTTTGGTATCGGGATTCGATCTGGATCAAAATGGTGTTCAAATTGTGGGAAGCGTACCTGAAGGATTGCCGTCTGTGATCATTCCTCATATCAACCTCGGTACAGCAACACAGCTCATGCCAATAGCCCTTGCCATTGCGCTTGTCAGCTTTATGGAAAGTATAGCTGTAGCAAAAGCTGTACAAGCCAAGCACAAGAATTATGAGGTAGATGCAAACCAGGAGTTGATAGCCTTGGGGGCAGCCAATATTGGCGGGTCTTTTGCCCAGTCCTACCCCGTTACCGGGGGATTTTCGCGAACGGCGGTCAATGACCAGGCCGGAGCCAACACTTCGATTGCATCCATCGTGAGTGCCCTTCTTATCGTACTGACCTTACTTTTCTTCACTCCCCTTTTTTACAATCTACCCAATGCCATTCTTGCATCGGTGATCATGGTAGCCGTGTTCGGTCTGATCGACTACAAGGAAACCATTCATTTGTGGCATTCTGACCGGTCGGACTTCTGGATGCTGATTATTACCTTTTTGGGTACCCTCACACTTGGCATTGAACTAGGAATCGGCCTGGGGGTCATACTGTCGCTCGTATTGCTGATTTATCGTACTACACGCCCTCATATGGCAGTGCTTGGCAAAGTGCCAGGGACACACTTTTATCGCAACAAGGAAAGATTTTCCGATGTAGAATGCAGGGATGACATGCTGATAGTGCGTTTTGATGCCGAGCTGTACTATGCCAATGTCAATTTCTTCAGGGAAACACTCGAGCGCCTGGAACAGGAGAAAGAAAATACCCTAAGAGCCGTCATTGTCAACGCAGAAAGTATCAATAACATGGACAGTACTGCCATCAGAATGTTGAACGAGTTGATCGATGATCATCAATCCCGCGGAATAACACTCTACTTTACCGGCGTCATAGGACCCGTCAGAGACGCCCTTGAAAAGGGCGACATCATGGATAAACTGGGAGAGCCCGGTCTGTTCATGAGCGTAGAAGAGGCTGTCAATGCATTCGACAATCCATCAGCCAAAAAACGCCATTCTGAAAAGTTCAAGGAATACACCACGCAATCCAATGCATAACTCCGGCCAGTGACCAGTATTTCCAACTGTAATTTCCCATCATCTTTTACCGTACTCTCAAAGTTAAATCCATCGGGAAATACACAGCGGCCCAAGGGATTCCCTGTGATCCGGATCACTGAAAAAGCATTTCTGATGCCGGAACTTTGATAATGTATCAAAATAACAGACTGTAAATCATGAAACTCGAACAAATCTACACAGGATGTCTCGCAGAAGCAGCTTACTATATAGAGTCCAAAGGCGAAGCTATCATCATCGATCCTTTACGTGAGGTTCAGCCCTATATTGACCGAGCAAACCGCGACGGGGCGACAATCAAATACATCTTTGAAACCCATTTCCATGCAGATTTTGTATCCGGTCATATTGACCTGGCCAAAAAGACAGGCGCCAAAATCGTTTACGGGCCTACGACTATGGAGACTGGTTTCGAAAAGACCGTCGCCGAGGACGGACAGATATTCAAAGTAGGAGATATCTCCTTCAAGGTTCTTCATACACCGGGTCACACTATGGAAAGCACCTGCTTCTTGCTGCGCGATGAAAATGGCAAAGATGTGGGGCTATTCACTGGTGATACCCTGTTCATAGGTGATGTGGGCAGGCCGGACCTTGCACAGAAAGTAGTGGCGGACCTAACACAGGATAAATTGGCGGGATTTCTTTTTGACTCACTGAGAAATAAAATCATGCCGCTCAATGACGAAATCATCGTTTATCCGGCTCATGGAGCAGGAAGTGCCTGCGGGAAAAATATGAGCAAAGAGACTACCGATACGCTGGGCAATCAGAAAAAGACCAACTATGCCCTTGATCCTTCTATGACCAAGGAAGAGTTCAAAAAAGCCGTTCTGACAGGGCTGACTCCTCCTCCTGGTTATTTTCCTCAAAACGTGATGATGAATATCAAGGGCTACGAAAGTCTTGACAAGGTGCTCGAAAAAGGCGCCAGGGCATTGAGTCCACGCGCTTTTGAGACGGCCGCCAACGAAACCGACGCCATCATCCTGGATACGAGAAGCAAAGACGAATTCAGAAATGGATTCATTCCGAATTCCATCTTCATCGGTCTTGATGGCAGCTTCGCGAGTTGGGTAGGCACCCTGATCCCCGATATCAAGCAAGAGATACTTTTTGTAGCCGATAAAGGCAGGGAGGAGGAAGTAGTCACAAGACTTGCGAGGGTCGGGTATGACCATGCCATAGGTTACCTGAAAGGAGGATTTGAAGCATGGAAAAACGAAGGAAGAGAAACAGATAGGATTGACTCGGTGACAGTTCCACAGCTACAGAAAGAATTGAGCAAAGGTAATCTTATCGATGTACGACGTGCCAGTGAATACGGTAGTGAACACGTACTGGATGCCATCAACGCACCACTTGACTACATCAACGAAAGTATGTCTTTGGTTGATAAAGACAAGAGACAATATGTCCACTGTGCCTCTGGATACCGCTCAGTGGTCTTTATCTCCATTCTCCAGGCACGGGGATACCGAAATTTTGTGGATGTAATGGGTGGATTCAAGGAGATCAAAGAAAACGGTAAATTCAAAATATCGGACTATGTATGTCCGACTACGATGCTGTAAATCATCGATTTACGGACGTTGACAGGTTGCGGAGTGCATGACCTTCATGCGCTCCTTTTTTTATCCTCAAAGACTTCACTCTGCCTATCAGCAATTCACCTTACAATTGATTGTAGTATCTTGACTTTATATCATTTGAATTATGAAAAGACGAGCGTTCGCGACAAATAGCGCTTTGACCAGTCTCGGATTTTTTGGATTGC
>JBFKOL010000286.1:0-5802 GCA_041628815.1 Saprospiraceae bacterium
ACCCTGCCGCGGGCAGAAGGAATAACCTTCTCCCTTTGTTTCATGGCAGGACCCAGGGCACAGACTTTATCGGTCACCCAAGGCAAAACATATTTACTGTAAGGATTGGTCATTCAGGTTAACAGGGCCAAGATTCTATCAAAGTGCATACAAGAAAGTGCGAAAGCACAAATGTCTCCGTTTTATCCTGTAATCTCCACCAGTTCGATCTCGAAAACAAGTTCCTTGCCAGCCAGTGGATGGTTGGCATCGACGGTGATCGTCGTTTCAGTTACTTCTGTAACCACGACCTGTGTCTGTTGGCCATCAGGCGAAGAAGCAATGAGTTTCTGTCCGACTTCAGGATCCATTTCTGGTGGCAGAGCGCTGCGTTCCACTTCACTGATCAGTGTGTCGAACACAGGGCCATAGGCCTCCTCCGGCTGCAATGTAACTGTCTTTATTTCATTCAACTCCATTCCTTCTACGGCCTGGTCAAAACCAGCTATCATTTGTCCGGCTCCCACCGTAAATGCGAGTGGTTCGCGGCCTCTGGACGAATCGAATTCTTCACCCGACGTCAAGGTACCTGTATAATGAACTTTTACCTGGTCGTTTTTTTTAGCTATGGACATTTATTTGGATTAAATTCACTGATCAAAATAGGGTGACGTAGATACGGAGATTTATATAAATCGAGGAATAATGCTGTTAATCAACCTTAGGAAATTCAATCATTCTCTATGCAGGGATGATTTTCAGGACGAATAGTAGTAGATTTTGATGCGTCATTTGAAACGTCGTTGTTTTCTCTGTAGGTCGTCAAACGAAAGTGAAACGGTGAGTGGAAAAATTAAGGGACACTTTCTAATGTATTTCTAAGAAAGTTCACTTTTCGTTTTTTCAAGGTCACCTCCTCTCGAATTGTCCGAAAGATGATACGGTAAAGTTTGATTGATTTGTTGTTGGTTTTGGAGAGGAATTCGAGTGAATAATTTTTTAATATCTGTAAGTTGTCTAACGAATCTGAACCCTTTGGTCTGAATTTATTGCAAGACGTTTTGTGCGTCAGAGGAATGGAGGTTTCTGCTGATATTCATTGCCCTTCAATTTATGATAACTTCTCGTTGCACCATATCAGAAACCAAAAAGTATCCAGCTGCCCCTCCTGAAATATTGGATCGCGCATTGACAGGTGGCGAAGCAAATGGGTCCTCGCTCCTGAAAGATTCCGATAAAATATCATTGAAGTAATCAAGAGCTTCTTTACCTATGGAATACAATTCTACTACAATGGTATCACCTGACTGATGTCTGTATTCATAGTCAGTTGCTACAACATCTTCGAATAAAATACCGTCAATAAATTTGTCATCTCGTAAAAATCCCCTGTTGATTTTGTCTTTTACACTATTGTTTTTATTAAATGCTCTATAAAAATAGCCATCTCCTTCACCTGCATTATCTAGAAATGAAATGGTGGTTTCATAATATTGAATGCTCTCCCAATCTTCTGATCCATCACGGAATCCGATCTCTATAATTTCTGGAACTGATCTTGACTCATGTTCAGCAGTGTAGATCTTATCATTAAACATCACTTCCAATTTGTATTCCTGATCACTTGTCAACTTCCAATACTGCGGAAGGAAATGTTTTCCTTTTACTCGTTCTTCCAGCAGATAGGATTTGTCTTGGTCAGATAAAGTTACGACGGCACCTTCAACATAATCGATTGTGAGTTTTCCTAGATAATTCGAAGATATACTGGTCGACACAAATTGATGGTCAGGAGATTCGCTTAACCAGGCACCAATAATAAACGTTGGGTCGCCTTCATTCAGATCAAGATCAATAGGTTCTCTGTAACAAGAAGAAAAAAGTGAAGCAACCAAAATGCACAAAAGTAGATTTTTCATAGAGTCAATAAATGAAGTTGAAGGTGATAGAAGGAACCCAGGAGAAAAGGGAAATTTTCTCGGCAATCTGTACCCCAGGATTATTTGCGTCCTCATTAAATGCAATGGCAAATGCATTTTTTCTTCCAGACAAGTTATAGACACCGAATACCCATTCTGTCCGGAATTTTTTATAGTCGTTCGATTCGTTTCTTAGAGTAATGGATAGATCCAAACGGAGATAGTCGGGTAACCTGGCATCATTTCTTTCTGAATAAAGCGGTACTCGCGTCCCATAGAAATCATAACCCCCTACAGGCAATGTCACTGCTCCACCGGTTGTATATGTAAAGTTTGCCCCTACACTTACCGTCTTGCTATAATCATATAGTATTACTGTAGTTAAATTATGAGGTACATCATATTTCGCATTGTACCAATTATTATCATTGATCCCATTAATTTGTCTTCTTGCCCGAGAATAAGTATACCCCAGCCATCCTGTAAATTTTCCGAGATGCTTCTTAAGTAAGAATTCAAATCCGTAAGCTCTGCCTTTGCCGGTCCTGATTTCATTTTCCAGATTCTCATTAAATAGTAATTCAGCATGATCTTTAAAATCAATTGCATTCCTAAACTTTTTAAAGAAGAATTCTCCGGAGATAGAAAGTTCATTCTTAAACAGATTGGCATAAAAACCAAGTGTCCACTGGTCGGCCAACTGGGGCTCTATGTTTGGCGAACTGGTAAGCCATACATCAAATGGAGACGAAAAATTTCCGTTTGAAGCCAGATGTATATACTGAGATGCCCTTGTGTAACTAGCCTTGAGTGAACTGTTTGAACTTAGAAGGTATCTTAAATTGATTCTGGGCTCTAAATTCCAGGTTGAATGATATATGCCGCGGCCATATCTTGTAGTATCAGTGATCTCATAGTCATTGTTTAAAGCCAAAACTTCCTGAGGCCCAAGATTGAAGAGGCCGGCGAGCCTCAATCCGGCACTCAATTTAAGTTTATCCGAGATATCCCAGTCATTGTTTACGTATACCGCGTTTGCTATGGATTGATTGTGCTGAATATTTAGATCACTTGTCAATAGTTTATCATCATATACCTCGATCTGTCCTGGTGATATTTTGTGCAGGACACTTTGCGATCCGAATTTTAGAATGTTTTGAGGATTTAGATAGTATGTAAAATCATATTTAATTCCATACTCCTTTAATCTGGAATTCCAATTGAATTCGATCCTATCTTGATTGAAGCCGAGATTATAGTCGTATTGACTATAATAGAAAATCAAATTGGAGAATAGTTTAGGAGAATACAGGTGATTCCATCTTATAGTGCTTGTTGAGTTTCCCCACTGAAAGCCAATGTAAGCATTGTCTTCTCTGGACTCGAACCCATTGACGTCTCGCCCAAAGTACCCAGAAAGAAAGACCTGGTCATTTTTACCAATTCTATAGTTTCCCTTAACATTTAAATCATAGAAATACATTGTAAAATCATCTGTTTCTTCATCCTGAGACTTGCTCAAACCCTCTATTGCTTTGAAGACTGCATCTAGATAGGTACGACGACCGGCAATCAGAAAAGAGCCACTCTCTCCTAAAGGGGTCTCTAACGTGAGACGACTCATTGCGGTTCCTATTCCACCTTTTGCCGTAAAATGCTTTCTATTCCCTTCTTTCATTCTGATATCCACAACCGACGACAACCTTCCACCATAATTTGTAGGAAACCCTCCTTTGTATACTTTGACATCTTTTATGGCATCCGGGTTAAAGGTAGAAAACAAGCCTCCAAGATGGGTGGCGTTGTATACCGGTGCTTCATCGAGCAATATAAGATTCTGATCAAGATTGCCACCTCGTACATAAAAACCACTGCTTCCTTCTGCCACCGTTTGCACTCCCGGAAGAAGCTGGACGGCCTTTATTACATCAACCTCACCAAATAATACTGGAATCTTTTGTATGGTTTCAACTTTTACATCAATGACACTCATTTCCGCCGAACTCACGTGTTCTACTCGTTTAATTTTTTCATCCGAAACAACGACCTCGTCCAGGTATTCTACTCGTTGATTGAGATTAATGTTCATTGTCACATTCCTCGATAATTCAAAAATCACTGCCTCAGCCTCATAGCCCAGGTGTGAAAAGGAGATTTCATGATTGCCTTCTGGGAGTGAAATAGAATAGAACCCATATTCATTAGATATAGTACCTAACTGGCTCTTGCTATGAAAAATGGTTGCGCCGATCAATGTTTCATAACTGGCATTATCATAAATGTATCCACTGATCGTATAGACATTGGATTGAGAGAAACAGGTTAAGACACCAAGAAGAAAACTTAATAAAAAGCTTAAACGAAACGCTCGTGTCGAGAATTGATTTGATTTTCTAAGTATCATCATCGCGATCTAAAATTTTAGATTACTTCACTACGATTGTAGTGGTCGGGTTGTACAGACCCAGTGCAAAATTGGCCAGAAGGGTATCCCAAAATGAAACTTTGTGTATCACCTCGTAATCCGGGGATCCGTCTGCCATTTTCGTAGGGCTGGCTGTTTTTATCGGAACAGCACCATATAGTATGTAGTGATTTTTCTTGCGGATGATCTCATTTTTTTGGGGCCCTTTACCTACAGTATAAGTTTGCACATAGGTACTGCAGGATGTCATAATTATCCAGCAAGTAATGGCCAGGGAAAGACATTTCACTTTCTTCATAGGATTTATTTATGGATATATAGACAGGATCAGAGCAAAACGCTTCTTCCGCCGGTAAATGAGGTTATTTTAAAACACAGGGATTAAGATTATTTTAACAGGCAATATGGGAAATGAGTAATGCACAGAGCCAAATGCGAGCAGGAATGAAAACATTGCAATACAGAAGCATCGCTCAGACTTTTAAAATTTGTAGTTGATCCCAAAAGTGGCGAGGCTGCCTCCCATCCCGGTTAGATTCATTTGGTCGTTTTCAACATTAATGAAGTTTTCAGTTCCTTCAAATTTCAATCGTATGTTCCAACGATTACTGAAATTATAGGTGATTCCCACTCCAAAAGCCAATCCAAAATATTTCCTCGCAAATTGGTTATTAGCGTCAATATCAATCTTGGTCGTAGAGGGGATCGATATTCCGTCGGCTGATGCAAACAGATCAATGGAGTAATTTTCAATGGTCAAATGATTCCAATGGAAACCCATATAGGTATCCCATTGAAATCTATTTTGGGTATTCCATTTATAACCCAAGTAAAGAGGAATCTGAACATAACTCAAGTCTTGAAAATCAGATATGGAAAATTCGAGGAGATCTCCGGTTTCGAGTCTTAAGGAACTAGGAATGTCCACTGTGGTCGTGGCATTCAATTTAACGATAGGTGATTCAGTGTTGATTTTGAATTCATTGCTTCTGTCTCCATTAGCATTGACAATCTCACCACTGGAGTCATATGCAAGACCACTTGAAAAATTATCTTCGATGTGGATATCAGCATATCTGAATCCTGTCCCGATCCACCAGTTTTCAGACAGGTAATAATTGAAATGAAAACCAATTGATTCAAAGGAGACAGGTCTGATATTTTCATTGTTTACAATAATTTCCTGACCATCAAATGATCTTAAAATGGGTGTTTGCACCTCGGTAACACCGAAGTCCATGCCAACTTCATAATTGTTATAACTTTTTTCTATGAGTTTCAAATCAATCTTCTCCGGACTCATCATTGGAATATAGTCTTGGCGGGTTAGCGCCACCTTGAGTTTGAATGCCGCAATTTCCGAAACTGAACTGGTAGTTCTTTTTTCCAAATCATCAATCGAGGGTATTTCGGTTTCTCCCTCTGTTGATATTAATTCGGCCATATCATTTCTACAACTTACCAACATCGCTTCCAGGT
>JBFKOL010000287.1:0-5799 GCA_041628815.1 Saprospiraceae bacterium
ATGCGGAACACTCACGAACCGACGACTATGATGAATCTTTTCATTGCCGCCGCCCTGATATCCCTTGGATTTCTTCGGTTTACCATGGTGAGAAAAAACTTACCTTTCTTTTGCAGTGACAAAAATATGGTCGTGATAATACTGGCTCTTTCTGTCATTTGTCTCGGGCTGTTTTTGGTCATCAACTTTTGTCACCCGCTGAACCGATGGCTCAATCCTCTTACCTGTGCAAACCTGGCTTTTGCCTTCTACCTTGTCGGCTTTTACGGCCTCCGGATCATAGGAGCCAGACGACCGAGAAACAAAAGGTTCTATCTCAGCGGCTTCTCTGTCATTTTTTGCATGGCCCTGTATGCCTTTTCCAGTGGACCGAGAAAGTCTTTTTATCGCATTGATACGACTGACAATACCATAGAAGCAAATGCGATTTACTTTGATGATAACAAGCGCCTCACACTTGATGCATATTTTCAAGGATGGATCCAGGCGCGATCGGGCTACATCGAAGATTATCTGAAAGAAAACGATACCTACCCCATATTCGTGGTATCTGCAGAAGGTGGAGGTTCAATGGCAGCGTATTGGGTTAATTTGATCCTTGGAGCCATTCAAAAGGCTAATTCGGCATTTTACTCAAATCACTTGTTTGCAATGACCGGAGCATCGGGAGGAACGACGGGAAATGCCGTATTTTTCCTATTGAATGAAGTAGGGACCCCGCCCGATTCCATTCAAAGTCACGCCAAGGACATCTTTATAAAAAACTACTTGTCATCAGGAATAACAAGGCTTTTTGGGGCGGACTTTTGGTCATCACTCCTGTTCATAGGGGGACTGGACCTCTTCGACAATCGCTCCGAAATACTCGAACGTCAATGGTCACGTGCCATAAAGCAGAAAACCGGTCACGATGCTGCCCACGCTTTCGACGATCCTCTGATGAAGTTCTGGTATGACGAAGGAACCCATGCCAGGCCTTCATTTCCTCCGCTTGTCATCTTTTCTACAACATACATTCAAAACAGTGGACCCGCACATTTTGCTCCCGTGAAATTGGATGATGCCTGGCCTCGATCCATTGATCTTCTCGAAGTTGTTCACAGGCAGTACGGTGATCAGAAGACCGTGAAAATGTCATCTGCAAATGTCGCCAACGCAAGCTTTCCATATGTCAATAATACAACCTTTATCGATTCACTGGGCAATTTTGGCGATGCGGGTTACTACGACAATTTTGGAGGTCAGATGGCAACAAATATGGGCAAGCGATTGAAAAAAATAATTGAGACCGACACCTTGTACCCATTCTCAAACCGGTTGAAGTTCATATCGTTGGTAGTCCAGAACAGCCGTATTGAGCCACCACCTCCCCCTTCCGGATCCGATGTACAAGCCCTTGCACCTGTCATGGCAGCAAGCGGGGTAATGGGTGCATATTATTTCTACAATCGAGACCTCCTTTCCGAAGTTTATGATACAAGTTACTGGCTGGCACTGACAAAAGAGCGCGTCCTTCTCAACAATAAAGACACCGTCAATGTCCAGGTTCCGGTATCGAGATACTTGTCAGGGATCGCAATGGATGCAATGAAGGCTTCTGCAGATAAAAAGGTGCAAAATCCTCAAAGCACGCTTTCTGCTGTCATTCGTGCGATGCGCAGTCCTTCTGAAAACAATTAAAAGTAGCAATGACGTATCATTCGTTATATTTATCCTCCCGGGAAAAACCTGAAGCTGTAAAATCAAAGAATAGTAAACCACTGGAAAAGAGTGAATCATCGTATGCTGGAGGTCGCAAAATACCATTATGATATCGCCGATAAAGAAATTTACCTCTCATTGAAACAAAAGGTAAATGACTATTTCGGTTCACAAGGCATAGACAAGTATGGAAACCTTTTCGTGCTATCTAAGTCCATTTTGCTGGCTGCAGCAGCTGTCCTGGCATATATAGCCATGCTGTCAGCCGGAACCTGGTGGCTCTATACGGTCTGTTTTTTCTTGTTTCTCTCATTCAAGCTTATCATAGGTATGACCGCTGGCCATGATGCAGCACATGGGTGTCTCAGCGGGAATAAGAAAATTGACCACATTCTTTTTCACGGCATCTTTATGATGAATGGGATTAACCCGGGGCCATGGAAAGAGAAACACAACAAGTCGCACCACTCGTTTCCCAACGTGCACGAGTACGACAGCGATATGGAGCTGAGCAGCCTGATCTATCTTTCTACGGCACAGAAAAAATACAGTCTTCACCGTTTTCAACACATTTATGCTCCAATTCTTTACCTATGCTTTACCCTTGGATGGATCTATTTCTTCGACTTCGTTTATCATTTCAAAAAGAATCAGGGTAACCTCGTCATGAAGGGGAACTGGTCCCGGCTGCCTGCCATCCTTATCATCAAACTCTTTGACCTGGCAGTATGTCTGCTGATCCCGCTGTGGTTTGCCCAAATTGCAGATTTTCAAATTATCCTCGGTTTCCTGGCAGCTCATGCCATGGTTTCACTTCTTTTGAGTTTTACCTTTTTCATGTCTCACCACGTCATGGAAGCACAATATGCCGAAACTGTAGAACCCAATACCATTACATCGTCCTGGCTGCGTCACCAGGTCGATACCACTGTCGACTTTCACGGTGAAAGCAAGGTGGCGAATTTTTTCTTCGGTGGATTTCATGCGCATACGGCACATCACCTGTTTCCCGGAATTTGCCATGTGCACTATCCTGCAATCACCTCCATCATAAGAGGGATCCTCGAACAAAATGACCTTAATTATCGATCCATCCCGTTTCACAGGGGTATCCTGTCACATCTGCAGCTCCTCAAAAAACAGGGTGCTTCATGAAGGTCTTACTGTCCATTCACGACACCACACCCTATTTTGAAAAGGAAATTTCCATTCTTGCCGAAAAGCTGGCCGATTACAAAAAATCATGGCTCATAACGCCGCTTTGGGATGGGAAATATCATTTCCAATCCGCTTTTACTTCCGTCCTCAAAGGAGATGAGAAAATATTACATGGTCTGACACACCGCGGCAAAAGCGACTTATTCAGTACAGTGCTCTTTTTAAACAACAATTTGTCCCGTGAGCTGCGGGGGTTGAACAGGTCGGAAACAGCGGATAACCTGAAGCGCGGAATATCCCTGTTTGAAGACTCTTTTGCCCAGCCTCCGAAGGGATACATTCCTCCCAACTGGTACCACAACAGGTATTCCCTCGATCTTTTGCGCGAGCTGGGGTTTTCATTTACTGAAACATGGACGTCAGTACTTGGCTTCGATAAAAACACATCTTTCCGCACATTGCCCATGAGCTTCGACTACGGCAAGAACTTCCTTCTCAGCCGATTTTGTTTGTGGTACAGCAGGATGCAGATCGAACATACCAAACCCGACCTGATCAGGTTTGCCGTCCATCCCCAGGATATCAATCATGGATACCTAGACCCCATCATGTCCCGTATCCGGAAAATAAAAGAGAGTGGATACCGGTTTTACTCCTATGAAGAGATCACGACATCCCCATGATTTCAATTGTAATACCCACGCTGAATGAGGAAGCGTATATCGCCAAAACGCTTGAAAGCCTTCTCAACCAGGAAAAGGTATTGGAAATCATCTTGGTAGATGCGCATTCCGATGACGGCACAGTGAGAATTGCCCAGTCCATTGCTGATAAAATGCATCTTCCATTGCGCGTAATTACATCTCCCGTACGCGATGTTGGTAAGCAGCGCAACCTGGCGGCCGCCCAATGCAGGGGAGAATGGATCCTGTTTCTCGATGCCGATGTCCTCCTTCCTGCGGAGTTCACTTCAAAAGCCCTGACCGAATTGGAAAAACGCAAACTCAAACTCGCTGGCACACCCTTTTTTGCTTCAGAACCTGCCACTTTCTACAGGATCGTATATTGGCTCTATGCAAGGGTACTGTTTCCCATCATCAGAATCTTTATCCCCGTGCTTCACGGCTGCTCACTTTTCGTACAAATGGACCTGCACAAACGTACGGGAGGTTTCAGAGAAGGGGTGACTTTCGAAGACTATGATTATTCGAGGAGGGCGGCACAGATTGCTAAGTCTGGAGTTCTCCGCGATGTATATGTCCGCACTTCTGCCAGGAGATTCTACAACGCATCTGCTGCCGACAACTGGGAATTGATTCGGGGGACCGCCATCTCACTGTTGCAAAACCGTGCCGTGGCAAAAGAAGATCTGGCCAGGTACCAGAAAAAAACTGGCAAGCACGGTTCACCCAGGTTTTGAACGGCGCCATCACCGCAAAATAAATCCATCCCGGAAGGGATCTTCTTTTTCCAACAACCAAGTATTTTTCCCGGTGTAATAGGCCAATCCTGATACCCTGGGCATCACTGCCCGGTATCCGCCATAGTCGACGATACTCTCAATTTCTACGGAAAGGGTGCTCCCGGTAATACTTTCGACGGTCATCATCCCTTCATCAGGAAGGCGCCCATTGGCATATTCAATGGCAATTCTGCCGGAAATCCCCGATCCTGTAGCACAACGATCGAGTTCGCCGTCGGCAAATACACACACATTGCGTGAATGGATTTCTTTTTCCCGTGCATTTCCTATGAAAATGACACCATATAAAAAACTAAGATCGGGTTGGTACGGATGTTTTGTCTCCACCCCATGGGTCATTAGATGATCTTTGATCAGGCGGCCAGCCTTGATGAGCTCCTGGAGCTCCCGTCCATCCAACGAAAAGCCAATACGAGAGGCTTCTACATAGGCGTAAAAAGCACCTCCGTAAGCCAGGTCATATTGCAATAGCCCGAATGGTTCTACATGGGTCGTATAGCTGCCCACATAAAATGAAGGCACATTGATGAATGAAACTTTTTCCACTGCCCCGTCAACAAGGTGAACTTCCACTTTTACTTGCCCGCACGGCGCATCAATATTGAACCTGGTGACCGGCTCTACTGCTTTGACCCATCCCAGATCAACAGCGGCCCTGCCCAGGGCAATGGTGGCGTGTCCGCACATCGTGCTGTAGCCTTCATTGTGCATAAAAAGAACGCCAAAAGCAGAGTCCTCCCTCTCAGCTTCCACCCGCATCAGACCGTACATGTCGGCATGACCACGCGGCTCCCACATGATAGCCTTTCTGTAATGATCGAATTCACTTTTCATACGGCGGCGCACTTCCAGGACCGGCAGTCCTGGGAAAGAAGGAAATCCATGTAGGACTATTCTCAAAGGCTCACCGCCCGTATGCATGTCGAGCGTCTCAATGATCCGGTCGCTTCTCCCTAATATGTGGTCAATCCCTGTTTTCATATAAAAAAACTGCTAGAGCAAGGTCAGATCGCGCATTTCCCACGGATTTGAAAACCGTCTTTTGTGCATCACCGACTTCAAATCCCGGAGAGACCATTCGCGGCAAATCGGCATTTACGTCCTTACGATTTATGACCCCATTGTTGATAGGCAAAATCAGATCCCCCGATTCTTCCAATGCGTGGTAGTCATCAACGCAAATAAAGGCATTGCGCATTACATCGTCGTCGGCCTCCCTCGTATGAGGCTGAAACGATCCAACGAGGTCGACATGTACAGACTTTTTTAGTTGCCGACCATGCACTATGGGCTTTTCGGAATAGGTAGCCGTGCTGACCACATCCGCCACCTTCAAGCCTTCATTGACGTCGGTAATAGTACGTACCCCTGAATGGTAAGTCTTGAGTTCCTCGCATCTTTTCTGTGCTTTACGACTGTCTCTACCCCAAATCAGGACCTCGTCGTATTGGCGAACG
>JBFKOL010000288.1:0-5783 GCA_041628815.1 Saprospiraceae bacterium
ACAGAATCACAAGGCGAGCGACGACTGGGTGGAGTTGTCCAGTGGAAAGGTTATGATTGGAAAAAGTGATTGCCTATCCTGTCACCGGGAAGATGTACAGTCAATAGGGCCCAGTTATTTGACCATTGCACAGACTTATGGCGACGACGACGCCACTCGCGAACTGCTGTCAAAAAGGATTATCAACGGAAGCGTCGGCATATGGGGCGAACACGCTATGAGTGCGCATCCCGGAATATCGGAGGAAGATGCCGGAAAAATGGTGGACTATATTTTGAGCCTGGACAAAAAAAGGCAGTCTGTTAAGCCGATACCATTGAAGGGCACGTACGTTGCTAAAGTACCATCCCGGGAAAGCGGACGAGGAGGCTACTTGCTAAGAGCGGCTTACCAGGACAAAGGTGGTCAGGGAAGCAAACCACTATTTGGTGAGAAAATCATTGCACTGCGCAACCCAGTCGTAAATGCTGAATCTTTTGATTTTGGTAGTGGTACGCAATTGCTTACTACGCCGGGGCGCTCATTCAACGTCGTGGAAGACGGAGGATATGTTGGGCTTGCCAACCTTGATTTTACGGGTATTTCTACTATTGAAGTCAATGCTGAAGCTCCCCTGAGAAATGGAGCAGCAGGTGGTGTAATTGAAGTTAGGTTGGATTCACCGGAAGGACAGATGGTAGGGTCAACAGGTCAGATCGAAGCGGTGGATATTGATTTCAGGGCAGAGCTCGAAAAACTTCGGGAAGCATGGGAGCAAGGTGGAAGGAAAGGCCCGAGACCCGGATTTCGTACTGTCAGAGAACTGTTCCAACCGAAGTATGAAATACCTGTATCTGGAATAGAAGGATTTCACGATGTATACTTTGTCATCAAGAATCCAGGAACCAAGCCTGGACAGATTCTTCTCCAATTGAATACATTTACCTTTAAACCAGCGAAACCTTTCTTATAGCACTCACATTTAAAAAACTTTCTATGAAAAAGCCTAATTCTTCAAGAAGACACTTTATCAAAGCGGCAAGTGTTGTCACTGCCGGGACCATTGCGTCATCACACTTTTACGGATCACCGGCCATCCTGAAAAAGCGCTTTGGAAGCTCTTCGTGGGTGGAAGGAGTGCAGATCGGCGTGATCACTTATTCATTCCGTAGTATGCCCGATCAATCTGCAGAGGCGACCCTACAGTACATCCTTGACAGCGGTATCTCCCACATCGAATTGATGGGTGACCCAGTGGAGTCTTTTGCCGGAAAACCCGAAAGCCCGGTTGACCGCAGGGCGATGTGGGGCTTAATGAGAAAGGAGCGGTCCGGTGAGGGATTGTCTGATTCAGAAGTTGCGGAGCTCAATGAAATGCGCGAGGCGGCCGAGGCATACAATTTGCAAGTGGCAGAATGGCGAAAGAAAGTAGACATGAAGAAATTCAAACAGGTGCGTAAGATGTACAACGACGCGGGAGTTTCGATCTATGGTTTCAAACCCAGTGCATTTGGACGGAACAATACCGATGCGGAGATTGACTACGGATTCAAGGCGGCAAAGGCGCTGGGTGCGTCACATGTCACGCTCGAACATCCGAGCGACGATGCGCATACGCTTAAACTGGGCACAATGGCCAAAAAGCACGGGCTCTATGTGGCCTACCACGGTCACGAGCAGCAGACTCCCACTTTCTGGGATAAGGCTTTGGAGCAGTCAAAGTTCAATGCCATGAACCCGGATATGGGTCATTACGTCGCCGCAGGGAATGATAAACCGCTGGAATTATTGTCCAAATACCAAAACCGGATTATGAGTGTGCATATAAAGGATCGTCAGACACCGGCCAATGGAAAGAAAAACCTTCTTTGGGGTACCGGTGATACTCCGATCACTGAAATATTGCAATTGATGAAAACTTCAAGCGCCACGTATCCGGCCACCATCGAACTGGAGTACGACATACCTGAAGGCTCGGATGCGGTAAAAGAGGTTCAACGATGCTTTGACTATTGTAGAAAAAGTCTTATGTAGAAAAGGCGATTCGAATCATCGCGTCAAAGGCATTGTTTCCAACGAGCTTTGGATGTGTATTGTGCGCCTGTGAGTAATCCTGTAAATAGAAGTGTCCAAATTGTTTTTAAATGTCCAAAGGGCTTTAACGTGAATTGTTAGGATTGTTATAGACTTCCACGCCCAATACCCTTGCCCAGTTTCTTAGCGTCTTGGCATACTCATACTGGCACCGGTCCTTTTCTTCTATAGGCATACCGATTTCCCAAAGCAATTCTGTATGTTGATCGGGATCACTGCCATAGATAAGACAGAAGATGGCAAACATGCGCTGTTCATCCAGTGAGTGGGAATCCCAAAATTGCGCATCCGTGATTTCGGTATCCGCTATTGATGCCGATGCAGCCATTACATCCGCTGCAGCCAGGGCTACTTCGTCCAGGTCCCATATCGAAGCCAGCAGAGCGGCGAATCCGTCGACCGCATCTTCCTCCTTGCCCAGTACAGGGATATCAAGCACATCGACGATGGCGTGGCCTACTTCGTGGTACAGGACGAATTCGGTCAGATTCAAAAGTATTTCAGCCGCTTCTTCGGGATCAGCGGTAAAATTGGAGGCTGCCAGTACCTGGTCATTGTAGGCGAGGAACTCGTAGGGCATATTGATGACGCCTTGATAGTACTGGGGTCCTTCAATGCCTGATGCAAAAACGATGGTTATGGGAGTGGGAAGATTAAATTCTTCTTCCAGGTCAGAAACTACCTCATCAAAAATGCCACTTTCGATGATGAGCTGAGCATAGAAAGCCATTTCTTCCGATGGTTCGTAATACTGCAGGATGAAAGAACGCCCTTCATGGGTTTGGGCTTGCGTGGAAATTGACCCCACAAAGAACCACGATAAAATCGTTAGTTGAAACAGTTTTGATCGCATGGTTGAAACATATTTTGAGCTGTCGAAGATAGATCATTTCACAATGATCCTAATCTTTTTTTTGTGGTCAGAAAGCCTCTGAAAGCTTCTAAAAATTTGTGAAGTTCCATCTGTTTTGAATCGAAATTGATCATTTAAGAGACATTCGATCCGACATTATGGTCAAGAAACCTTTACTTAGACCTTGGATAATTACGCTACAATCAATATACCCTTAAGTGCGAAAGCGGTTCACATTGGATAGAGGAGTGTTAATCCTGCTGATATCATTGATGACAAAAACATCTGTAGCGACGTGTCAGGATCTTTCTATTTACCTTCCGGACAGCATCGGTGTCCAGTATTATTCGCTTAGAGATGACACCTCCCGGATCAAATTCATTAACGAGTTTGTACAGCAAAACTATTTTTCAGATCCCAATAATTGCCTGGAGCTGTTGAAAGAAGCCAGAAGGCTGTCAGAACAGCAGGAAGACTATCGAGAAAACGTCATTGCCCACAACTATTCGGTCACCTATTACCAGCTTTCCAAATGGGATTCGGTTATCTATTTTTCAAAGAGAGCCCTGCTTTTAACTGATTCAGTGGAGGAATCCAACCTCTATGCCCGCACTTTGAGCAATATGTCGAATGTCCTGCGCAACCTCAGCCGGGATGAAGAGGCGCACCGCTACAGGCTTAGGGCACGTGGACATTATGCAAGGGCAAAAGATACCCTGGGATTGGCAATCATTGACAACGACCTTGGGCTCCATTATTTCGACCTCGGAAACTATGCCAGGTCTATGGATCATTTTCAGAAGGCGCTGAAAGGGTTGAGGGCAGCGGGTCATTCGACCGGTGAATCCATCGTCCTTAACAACATCGGCATGATTGTCCATCGACAAAAAGATTATGGTGCGGCGAGAAACTACTATCTGCAGTCCTATGCCAAGGCCAGAGAAATCAACTCCAGGCAGCAGATGGGATCAACCCTCAACAATATCGGCATCTCCTTCCAGGACCAGGATCAGCTGGATTCGGCATTGTATTACCATCAGTTATCGTTGGAAATCAAAGAAGAGGTGAAGGATATCGGCAGTATGGCCAGTACCTATAACAATTTCGGGATCATTTACCAGGAACAAGGATTGTATGATAAAGCCATTGAAAGCCATCGACAGGCCATTCAATTTGCCAGGCAGGTAGGAGATGTGCAAACCGAATCGGATGCACTGATCAAATTGGGACAAGCCCAGAAGGCCATTAATCGGAGGTCTGAGGCAGTTGAAAATATTCAAACGGGATTGGGTATTGCGGAAGAAACGGGGAGCACACAACTGGAGCAGGAGGCCCACCAACTATTGTATGAACTCTTTAAAAATGCCTCTGCTGCAAGTGCGCTTTTACATCTTGAAAAGGCCAGTACACTGAAGGATTCGCTGCTGAATGAAGAAAAGATCCGCGAGCTGACCATCATGGAGAAAGACTTTGAATTCCAGCAGGAGGCACTGGCAAGGCAAAGGGAAATAGACCTGCTCAACGCCAATGCCGCCCTGCAGGAAATGCGCCTGTCACGATCGCGAAGAAATACGGCTGTACTGGCTTCAGCAGTGCTGTTGCTGGGTTTCATCACTTACCTTATTTATTACAACCGCAACAGGATACAGCGACTCAACCAAAATTTGCAAAGCCAGAAGCAAATGCTGGAAAAGGCCAACAACGAAAAAGAAGTGCTGCTGAAAGAGATCCATCACCGCGTAAAGAACAATCTTCAGGTCATTTCCAGTCTGCTCAAATTGCAGTCCCGAAATGTAAGCGATGCACAGACCAGGGAAGTACTCGACGAAGGACAGAACAGGGTGCGCTCCATGGCTTTGATCCACCAAAATCTCTACAAGGATGGTCAATTCTCGGGTATTCAAATGCCTGCTTATATTCGGGAACTGGCTACGGAATTGATCGAAAATTATCATACGACGGGTAAGCGACCGAAACTTGATCTGCAGGTGGAAGATGTTCACCTGGACGTAGATACAGTTGTCCCTATAGGATTGATCATCAATGAGTTAATGACCAACTCATTAAAGTATGCATTTAATAGTGTGGAACATCCCGTGATAAGTATTGTAATGAGAAAAGATAACGATGTACTCGTCCTGGAAGTAAAAGACAACGGTACCGGATTGGTCCCGGAAGCAAGGAATAAGGGTACACTGGGCATGCGGCTGATTGACTCTTTTTCCAGGCGCTTGAAGGCGGAGTATTCCATCGAGTCTGACCACGGTACCGTAGCCCGCTTTGTCATCAGCGATTTTCAGTTGACCGTGCAGAACGCCTGAATAGCATATGGAAAACTACCGCATATTGATCGTGGAAGACGAGGTATTGATTGCCGAAGAACTGCGTGAGATATTAACCGAACTCGGCTACGATGTTTGCGAGGTATGCTACGACAGTGAATCGGCGCTTGCTGCACTGCAAAAGCATCATCCCGATATGGCCATCCTGGATATTCACATCCGCGGGACCATGAATGGTCTCGAACTGGCCGCCATTATCAACGAAAACTACGGGATACCTTTTATCTTTCTCACCTCTTTCAGCGATCGTGCAACCCTCGAGAAAGCGAAGGTCACCCGCCCCAGGGGCTACCTTGTCAAACCCTATAAAGACAAGGATCTGCTGACGACGATCGAAATGGCCATATATAACCACAGCGCTGACCTAAAAGAAAAACAGAGCGATAAAGCCCACGTTGATTCTGTGGCCTCACAGCCATTGAGTGCCAAGGAATACGCAATCCTTATGGATATCTTGGATGGTCTGAACAACTCACAAATCGCCAAAAAGCACTTCATATCGGTCAACACGGTGA
>JBFKOL010000289.1:0-5773 GCA_041628815.1 Saprospiraceae bacterium
ATTATCTCGATGAAGACCCTATTATCGAAAATGTGCCTACCTATATATGCGAAAGACCCAAAGACCTTGCCTATGTTTTGGACAATATGGATCAACTGGTTGTCAAGCCGGTAGATATGTCAGGGGGGTACGGGGTGATGATTTGTGCAACGCTTTCCAAAAATGAATTGGACAGTTTAAAGAAGAAAATCAAAGCCAATCCGAGGGAGTACATCGCCCAGCCAAGGATGAACTTGTCGGTGCACAGCACCTATATAGATGAAAAAAAGGGGTTTCAACCCCGCCATATTGATTTGAGAACGTATACCTTATTAGGAAAGGAGAAATCATTTGTCCTCGGAGGGGGGTTGACACGAGTAGCGCTTCGAGAAGGAAGCCTGATAGTCAATTCATCACAGGGCGGAGGATCAAAAGATACCTGGGTACTAGAACAATAATATTTTGTTAGCAAGAGTCGCCAATTCGCTGTATTGGACTGGTCGCTACATTGAGCGATCGGAACATCTGAGCCGCTACCTTAAGGTGCAATACTTTTCTACTTTGAATGCGCCTATTATCGAGCAGAAAGAAATTATCCTGAAGTCGATCATGTATATGACCGGCACTAAGCATAATGGAAAGAACGAGGAAAATCTACTCAACGAACAGGACATTCTGGTTGAAGTGGCGTTCAACGTAAACAATCCGAATTCCATTATTTCGAGTATCACCAATGCGCGGGAAAATGCCCGCGGCATAAGAAACACCTTGTCAACAGAACTCTGGGAGGCGATCAACCGGTACTATCACTTCGTAAATGACTACGATATCGCTTATTACAAAACCAGAGGTTTGTATGACTTTACAAGCAATGTCATTCAAAATTGTTCCATAATCAGATCGCTTATTGACAGCACCTTGCTGCATGAGGACATATGGGCATTTATGCGATTGGGTATCGCCATAGAAAGATCGGCTCAAATCCTAAGGATTATCAGCAATAAAATATTTGATGTACAAACACTCAAGACGAATGGCTTCGATTCCCCTTTATTGAATTATCAGTGGACAGTAGCACTGAAAATTCTTGAGACCTACGATATGTACCGCTTGCATTACAAGGGAATTACGAACCAGGAAAACGTGTTGACTTACTTGTTGACACACCCCAACCTTTCCAGGTCTATGACATTTTCACTAACAGAAGTCCTGAGGATATTAAATCGACTTTCAACCGGGAAAAGTGAAAATTCAAAACTTGCGTTCCAGGCAGAAAAGCTGGCAAACAATTTCAAGTTTTTGGAATATGATGAAATAAGTGATGACCTCCAGGGATTTCTCATTAAGTCACTGGAAAAAGTTTACCTCCTCAACGAGATGATAGAAAACGAATATTTCAAATAAGAAGTTTTTTCCCGCTTTTGGTTCATCTTTGTGCTCCACAAATCTGCGTCTTAGTATGACTTATTGTTTGGGAATTAGGGTATCAAGTGGGCTGTTGGCGATTGCCGATACAAGGATTACATCCGGAAATGAGACGACCACCGCCAAAAAGATCTCCATCCATACCGATGGCCGAAGCAACATATTCATCATGACCTCAGGCCTGAGATCCATTCGCGACAAGGCGGTCACCTATTTCGATGAAATCCTGGAACAAAATGAATTGTCTTTTGACAAAATGTACAAAGCCGCCAATGTGTTTGGAGAGCAAGTCAGGAGGGTTGCGCGAGAAGACAAAGCCGCCTTGGCGGCCTCAGGCCTGGTATTCAATATCTACACCATCGTGGGAGGTCAACTTGAAAATGACAATGAACACAAGTTGTACCTGCTGTATCCTGAAGGCAACTGGATAGAAATCGGTGAGACTTCTCCGTTCACCATAATTGGTAATTCAGGGTATGGAAAACCGATTTTACATCGTGCCCTGACTTATAAGTCCTCCTTGCGTTTTGCTCTAAAAACCGGCCTTCTTTCGTTTGATTCCACACGGGTGAGTGCCAATGATGTGGGATATCCGATAGACATAGCTATCTACAAAAAAGATACGCATCAGATCATAGAGCAACGGCTGTACGAAGAAGATACAAAAAAGGTCACTGAAATGTGGGGAAGCAGGTTAAAGGACCTGATACGCGAAATTCCCGAAGAAGGAATCGGCAGCATTCAGTCACTGCTGTTGTGAGCCTTCCATATTCGGCCACATTGATTGGTTACCCTTCTTTATGAATTCGGATAGCTTTCTTTCAACATCTGATTCCTCAAGCTTGCTTTTTAATTGCTTCGACAAAAACATGATATCTTTTATGATTTCCTTCTCGCCATTTGCGAGATATGACCTCATCTGAACCAGGTCAACTCTCCTGCCTCCTGTGATGTACATAGCGTCGATGTCTCCTTGGTATTTTACCATGAAATCCATAATACTGGTTTGTTTCTCAAGAATGATGAATGCCAGGAGGGCTTTGAATATTGAAGTGCCTTCCAATGTCTTTGCTTGGTTGATCTCAAAGTACCTTAGAATTGCCGGTAATGCAGAAGAGGGATCCGGCGAATAATTTTCAAGGGCTCTTACATCGATGCCCATTTGACTTCGTGGTGTTTCAAAAGACATTGGACTAGGTTGAGGAATGCAAAACCATTTGATTTTTCGACTACAAGTTACAGAACATGCAGTAAAGAAAGTTCTGCCACTGGTATAGTTCAACGCGCAGTTTATGCAACAAGGCTTTCGGTAATGGTGTCTGCCACGGAGATTTCTTCAGGCACTACACGGTCAGCACCAAGTTTATACAACCGTTCGACTTCTTCCTGGTATTTGGTGCGAACAATGATATGGACATGATGATTCATCTTCCGGATTTTGATCGTGATGTCTTCTGCCGCCGCCGGGTCAGGTATGGTGATAATAACCCTTTTGGCAGATTCTATGGCAGTACGCCGCAATACTTCCGTTTCATTGGCATTTCCAATGATCACCTGGGCCATCTGTAAGTCCTCATCATGTATATTCCTTTCGTTTAGTTCTATAATTGCCATCGGCGTCTTGGATTTTGATAAATGTCTGGCTATGCGTTTGCCACCTGGTCCGAAACCAATGATGACGGTATGGTCGGTGAGGTGACAAGGTTCGGGTAGACAACTCTTTTCATCCAGTTGATCCAACCATTTCTTATTGGGAAAATGTTCGACTAGAAAATCTGAAAACTTAGGTGCCACAGAAATAATAATGGCCGAAATGATCATCGACAAAATGGATATGGAGAGAAAAGACTGGTAGCCAAAGTCTGTTAATAAGGCGAGGTCGGTCCCAGTTTTTGACAAAATAAACGCAAATTCACCCACCTGGCACAGGGCAAGTCCACTGACGATTGAATTGCGCAGCCCCAATTTTAGTACGGCTGAAATAAAAAAGACAACGAAGAATTTGAAGACCATGATTGCCAAGGTCAATAGTACAATCAATAGCAGATTGGATAAGAGAAAATCCAGGTTTAATAACATACCGATGGATACAAAGAAAATCGCTGTGAATATTTTCTTGAAAGGCATTACGTTCTTTAGTGCTTCGAAACTATATTCCGATTCGGAAATGACGAGTCCGGCAAGGAAGGCGCCCAAGGCAAGTTTTAGCCCCATCACGTTCGTGGCGAAAGCCGTGGCAAAACAGATGACAATTACCGTCATCAAAAACAACTCCTGGCTGCCAGTATGGACTACTTTTCTCAAAATGAGCGGTACTATTTTCCTGGCGGCAATGACGACGAGAGCAACCAAACCAAAACTGATGAGTATGTTCTGAAAGGCAGACAGATCGTGTTGGCCGGCATTTCCCAAAAACGGCGTGATAAGCATCATTGGAATGATAATGATGTCTTGGAAAATGAGAATAGAAACCGAATTCTTTCCAAATAGGGTGTTCATCCAGCCTTTTTCCTGAAACAATTGCAGTACAATGGCCGTACTGCTCATAGCAAGCAACATGCCTATAAAAATGGACTGCCCCATATTTAATCCCAAAAGGTAGGCTCCTATAGCAAATATGGCAACACTGCTCAATACCTGGAAGGTTCCCCCCACTAATACCAACTTCTTAGATTCCGAAAGTTTGGCCAACGAAAACTCAATACCTATAGAAAATAATAACAAAAGAACTCCGATTTCAGCCATTACGTTGACCTCCTCTATGGTTGATATCATTTCTATGCCAGATGGCCCTACCAGCAGTCCGGCAATCAAAAAGGCTAGAATGGAAGGAAGATTCAATCGACTGCTAAAGAAGAGGGCGATGGCAGATATGAAAAGTATAATAACCAGGTCGAAAAGTATGTTCATTTTGTGCTTTTGAGGGATTCAGATCGCAATTATTCACAGGGGTAAATTATCATCCTTTTTTCAAGGTGTCCAACGCTGACTATCCATAAATATTACGGCATTCAATACGAACCTATAATACCAATTCGGAGAAGGACTAATGAAATTCAAAAATCTTCACCATAAAAGGAAATTCGCATTCCCCTGTGGTTCATGAACAGTTACGCGGTACGAAAAGTTATAATTTATCGAACAAGTTTTGTCAAGATTGGACAGAATGGGTCATCCTGAGGTTTTCCGTAAAATAATATTTATCGAAAGTTGGGCAATAGACTATATTTATTTCAATAATTATGACATAAAAGCATATTGTTTTTAGCAAATGTTTTTACTGATTTAAAATCTGTTTTCCATTGGTTGGCTTTATAACTGAAAATGACCGGAGTATCGATTGGTATCATTGATCATTCTGTCGGCGATGTATTCTCCCAGGGCGGGCCCGTGTTTAAAAGCGTGTCCGGATCCAGCACAGGCTAACCAAACGTGCTGATATTCGGGATGTCTGTCTATGATGAATTCTTCATCCTTACCAAAAGTCAATTGGCATACACGACCCTCGAGAAAGGGTTGGTCTTTGAGACCTGGAAAACGTCGGTTAAGAAACTCACGGATTTGCTTGATCTCCATCATATTGTTGAAGCGGTCATCGCGATCCATATCGATGGAATTCATGTCAGGCCAGGGCGCAACTTTGACTCCACGTCCCTGAATATTTGGTAGGCCATAGAATCGCCTGTCTTCTGCATTATTGAATGACCAAATGGGTAGATTGGGATGCGTGAAAGAATGGTCTCCCGGTGGTGTGCCCACAAAAAATACATCTCGTCTGTAGACTTTTAGTCGATCCTTTAGCAATTCCGGGAAAATTCGGCCCATCCATGGACCACAGGCAAAAAGATAATTTTCCGAAGACAAGGAGGTGCCGTCTTTAAGCATGACCTGGAATCTTCCAGATCCTTGTCGCACGGAAACTTTGTCTACGACCAACTTTCCACCTGCTTTCACAAATTTCTCTGCGACTACGCGGCATGCCTCCCTGGCCATCAATGCCGAACCTCCGGCTCCACCCGGATAATATACGCCAAAGTCAATCCGCTCGGTTTTGATCTGAGGCCAGCGGTATTGAATTTCTTCAGATGTTAATATTTCTCCCTCTACACCATTTTTCCTAAGAAACCGGAGTGTGGATAAGATGCTTTTTCTCGAAGATTCATCGTAAAAAGTGACTCTTCCTGTCGAAAGCATAAGTTGGGCTTTCCATTCATCCTGCCATTGGGCCCACAGCTGATGTGCCCTAATGTTCATTTTCGTATAATGATGCTTTTGTCCGTAATCGGACCTGAGGATTCTCGTTTCACCACCGCTGGATGACCTGCTGTTGCCCGGTCCGTAGGCATCGATCAGGGTGACTTCTACGCCC
>JBFKOL010000290.1:0-5766 GCA_041628815.1 Saprospiraceae bacterium
CTTTGGTCTACAGGAAATATTCGAAGTACTCGAAGGCCTTTACCCGGGGATTTCCATTGAAAATACAGGTGAGAAAAATTATACCGTCAGTGGTCTGTCCTGTGCAGAATAAAATTTCATTAACATATTAAGTTTTTTAGTCATACTTGCTTTACCTATCTTTGATAGCTGGGTCAATGCAGTGTCTATTTGAATCTTGCAGTTATAACTAAACGGCACAAGGGCCTCTGGGTCCTTTTACCCTGGCTTTTCTTCTATACAACTATGTATAGCCAGGGTCTCCCCGATGAAGTCACGGTGGATATTTCATTTGTAGAAATTCCACTGGACAGTGCCTTTCTTCTACTCAGCAAGGAAAGCGGCATTAATATTTCTTACGATACAAGAGTGCTTCCTTCAAGTAAATTAGTGTCCGCAGCTCCCAACAACTTGCGACTTGGGCTCGTACTTGACGATATCCTCTTCGGTACAAAACTCAAATACCGGATCATCGGAAATCAGCTGATTATAGTACCTGACGAATCCCTAAATAAACAAAAACACATTACCGTAAGCGGCATCATTAAAGATGGCCGAACCGGCGAACGGCTCGAATATGCCAGTATATACACCGGGTTTGGAGAACGAGGTACGGCATCTTCGGAATACGGTCAATACAGTTTCCGAATACCTGTCGGGAGACAACTGTTGCATTATTCATACCTCGGTTATTCCGAAAAAGCATTCGATGTTGACCTGTACAACGATACGACCATTCATATAGATCTTTTCACCAACAACCAATTGAATGAAATATTCGTCACGGAAAAAGTACCTGAAAGATTCAAACAAACCGAACAATACGATGAGGTGCCCGTTGAAATGCTCAATACTACGGGTGGACTGCTAGGAGAACCGGATATCTTCCGAATGATGCACCTCAGATCCGGAGTTGTTTCAGGGGCAGACGGCTTTGGCGGATTGCACGTAAGAGGAGGATCGATGGATCAAAATCTGATTCTGTTAGATGGTGTGCCTGTCTACAACGCGGGACATGCATTGGGTTTGTTCAGTATTTTCAATCCCAGTGCAATTAAGAGTGCTAAACTCATTAAAGCGGGCTTTCCTTCGCGGTATGGGGGACGTCTTTCGTCTGTACTTGACATAAGAACGAAAAATGGTAACAACCAGTTCTTACAAGGCGATGTCTCAGCCAATCCGCTAATGATTCGAGGTTCAATAGAAGGACCCATCAAAAAAGGTCGGAGTTCCTTTATCGTTTCGGGTCGTCGCACCATCGTTGACCCTTGGCTTCAACCCCTGTCCAAATACCAGTTTAGCCAAAAAGACGAGGAAGGTAAAGTCCAGTTTTACTTTTACGATTTCAATGCTAAGATCAATAGCCAAATTGGCGACAGGGATGAAGTTTACCTGAGTATATATGCAGGACAGGATCAATATGAAAACGAATTGACATCGTTCATTCGCGATGGGACGAATGTCTCTTCGGAAGAATTGGAGTTGAACGCGTGGAGTTGGGGAAACAGCATTGGCACAGTACGTTGGAGACACATTTTCAGTCGTAAGATATTCTCCAACTTATCGGTAAGTTATTCCGATTTCAATTTCGAAAACTTCGATTTTGACCGGTCGGTGGTGGACCCAAATGGAGAACCCCTTACGGGATATCAGGCTAGGATCTTTAATTCATCCATCGCCAATTTTATTGTCTCCTTGGAGTTGGATTTCTTTATAGCCAAAGGTTTGTCCTTTAAAGCAGGAAGCCATTACACCGGCCACCGCATTAGTCCTGGAGTCAGCTTTTCCTCTACCAGCGACAACCTCTTCCATGCTGTGGAAAGAGTCACTCCTGACGACCTTAAGCAAGGCTTTACACCACCGGTATTGGAAGGCCGTGAGATACGTCTCTATTCCCAGGCCGAATGGTCACCATTAACATGGCTTACGGCCAATATGGGTATACACATTTCGTCGATACAGACTGACGTTAAGTCCTATCGATCCCTTCAACCACGCGTCAATCTGCAAATGAATGTCGCACCGGCGATAACCGCAAAATTGGCGTACAGCGAAATGGATCAGTATCTGCACCTGCTTTCTTCCAGCGGACTCGGCCTGCCCAACGATGTCTGGATTCCCAGTACCGGTGAAATTGCACCTCAGCGTTCAAAGCAGGTTGCTTTGTCTATAAGTTGGAGAAACAATGAATATTTATCATGGAGAATGGGCGCGTACCGCAAAGAATATTCGAATATTACGGGTATTGCAGAAGGCAGCATCTTTGACATCAGGGAGGGGATAGACTGGCAAAGCCAGGTACCTGTGGGAACGGGTGAGGCTTACGGATGGGAAATCGAAATCGAAAAAAGGGTAGGTGGGTTGAAGGGATGGTTCAACTACAGCTGGTCTAAGTCAAAGCGTACGTTTGATGATATCAACAATGGACAGCAGTATTTCGCGAGACAAGACCGAAGACACGCATTCAATGCCAATGTACTGGTACAATTCAATAAAAATCTGGAATTCACAAGCTCGTGGACATGGTATTCTGGAAGTCCGTTTACTGTTCCAACCTCCATAGACCCGGTACCTACCCAAAATGGTTTTGAATTGATACCTCAGTATTCTTCAATCAATAATATACGTTTACCGGATTACCATAAACTTGATTTCTCCTTCAATTTTTATACAAACTACGGTTGGGGATCTCAAAAACTATCGGTAGGCGCCTACAATGCTTACAACCGCAATAATCCTTTCTACATTGACGTAGTCCGTGATCCCTTCCACAACAACAGTTTTAAGTTGCAGTCAGTCCACATTGTTCCGCTGTTGCCCTTTGTAAGTTTTGGCCTTGCATTCTAATACATTAGAAATATCAGTAATGTATACTTTGTTTATCTTGAGACTGTTATATTTGTATTGTCTATTTATTTCGGCTACTGACAAGGTCTATGACAAGAAGCAAAAGGTGGTATCCAGGTGTCTGGTTGCTTTTCGCATTAGTTTGTGTGATGTTTTCCTGCAGGGAAGACTTCTATACGCTTGTGCCAGAAACACAACCCACCTATAGTTTATTTGCCGAGCTTTCTCCCGGTGCCCCAGTAGAGGTGGTTATACTTTCGAATGCTGCTTTTGGTTCTGAATCGACGATACTGCATCGCGAAGATGCCGATCTCAACCTGACAGGTTCTGGAATGCAGGGTAAACAGATCCCGCTGGCCTATGATGAAGAAAGACAAAGATATCTCGTAGATGCACAATTATTTAAACCCAGGGAAAAAGGCACCTACGAAATCAAAGCCATGATACCCGGTGCGGAAATGGACACCTTAAAATCGAGAACTTACATTCCGGCAATTAACCGCATCAAGGATATTTCTATAGTTTCCAATACCAGATATAGGGTATCTGATCAGAATTTCAATCATCTTCTAAAGGTAGTTGTAACGTTGAATGATCCTGTCGAAATACCTGCTTACTTCCAATTGATTCCGCGACGAGCCATTTCAGAGTTCCGCATTGGTCAAAATGGAAACGTACATATTACCGACAGCGGAGAGTATGAAAACATGGAGATTACTGCGATTAACGCAGCGCGTAATGCTGTCAACCAATTGGTACATACCGAAGGACTGTTTGTTGATTTTTCCAGGTTGGATGGCCAGAGAATTGAGTTTTCTCTGACTTTACGAAGACCTTTGTCCGAGGCTAAGGATATACTGGATCGCATTCAGTTTGAGCTTCGCAGCTTGTCTCCCGAATTATTTGCTTATCACATACAACTACATCGGAGAAAAGTGAGTCAACAAGCAGATTACTCCTATGCCATTACCGGTTATACCAACATAGATAATGGAAATGGCGTATTTGGCTCATTCAGTTCTTCTTATACATCCGTTAAACTCAAATAAGACCAGTTTTACCGGTTGAGATCAGAAACTTTCTTACTTGCTCGTAGGGGTAAACTACGCGACATTTTGTCTTAAGGATGTAAAGAAAAGTCGATTATGTCCACACAATCTCAACCCAAAGAAACCGTCGAACTGAACGATGTACTTCGGTCTATCTCCTTTTTACGGCACGCCACCGATGAAGAAATTCGATTTCTCGCTATGAACAGCGAAACAGCCAGATGTTCCAGATTTGAGATCATCTACCACAAAGGATCGCCCAGCCAGAATTTGTACATCGTATTGAATGGTATTGTAAAAGTGAGTGCCCATTCCGTACTGGCAAAAGAAGTCATCCGGTGTATCGTACATACCAACATGATATTCGGGGAGGGTAGTGTGACTGGCGAACTGGAAAGAAGTGCCGTGGCACAGGTATTGGACAAGAAGACGGAAATCCTCGCCATGAACTCTCGAGCTTTTAAACGCGTAATGATGCAGAATGGCCAGGTAGCTGTTGATTTTCTGAATATAGTGGGTAGCAAATTAAGATCGTGCCAGTCCAGGCTGGAGTCGGTCATAGTTGAAGATGCACGTACTCGAGTAATCAATTTTCTCAAAGAAAATGCAAAATCCTATGGCAACAAGGTAGGATTCAACGAGTTGCTCCTAAAACACAGTTTTACGCAACAAGATATTGCCGATTTTACGGGGACGAGTCGACAAACTGTGACAACTGTCTTGAACGATCTCAAAAGATCCAACATCATCAGCCTGGACAGGAGGCGTATCCTGATCAGAGACTTTGCCCAGCTTTCCTGAACAAAATAGACCAACTTAAGTCAGCCATAAGGCTGAATTCCCAAATTTATTCTCCGCTAGTGCGGATGTTAAACGATCAATTGGACTGTGCCAAGATTTCCTTGGCCAGTTTCAATATTTTATCGTCATCTAAACTTACTATGCCGCCTTCCGGGCCAGCTTGTCGATGGAACCCCACGATTTGTCCGTCTACATACTTCTTGGCACCGAAGTAATTGCGAACAGTCTGCTCATCGATGTTTAATTCCTTGGCAATGCGACTTATACTACCAGTTGGCAGGGCGTGCTTAATTCTCCTAAGCTCATCGTAAGTGATGTTCATTTCAATCTATTTGGTTTACGGTGATAAATTATAAAATTGCCATCAAATTTGAAAGGATCTATATCACATTCTTTTGATGGTACCAAGCAGTACAAAATGGACCAGTAACCGTCAAAGAAGGACAAATGGCGACAATTCAAATACAAATATTCGAATAGTTCCTAACTTGTGGACAGCTTGAAGCTGTCGGCAAGTTCTTTGCCATTACATATTTTCAAATCTTATGCTTTGATTTACAGGCCTTTGTAGAAAGTTATCCACCCGAAAGATATTCTCCTTCCTGATTGAGAAACACCCAGTATACCGCGACAGAAATACCTATGGATAAGAGAGAAAATTGGAATGTGTTGCAGATAGGATGGTAAAAAGAAAATGCCCGTATATCTCACATATACGGGCACTACTCATTTAATAACCAAAACTCAATATAATGTATGCAAAGAATGTGCCAAGTATTTTCTAACCCCGCTGCCTGTTAATTTAACCTAAAACTTTCGGGCGTCTCGTAAGTTTGTGTTCTTGTTAATTATAGGAAAAAAAAAAAGCTCGGAGCTTTCTCCGAGCAAAACGAATTTTACAATTTAATAACCAAAACTTACACGATACAAATATAACATATTAAAATAAATTGTAATACGTATTACATTGAAAATATGAAATTTACATACAATTAATTATTGTAATATGTATAATGCTGAAAAACAAATCAATATGTATAACAGCTTGAAA
>JBFKOL010000291.1:0-5741 GCA_041628815.1 Saprospiraceae bacterium
CGTGATGATAAACATATAGCCTTTTATCCGGAGGGGGGGCATTTGGTCAATGGTCTGGAATCCAAAGTTGGTTTTAGGGTTTTTGGTTCATTGGATGTAGACATGTGCAGCGTTGTTGATGACCGTGGGATTACCTTGGGATCGCTGGTTAAAATGCACGAGGATTTTGGCGTTTTTACGCTCTTGCCTGATGAAAAAAGATCCTATTTCGTAGTATCCAACGATGGAGTTGAGCACCGACGATTTCGTCTTCCAGCAGCCATCTCGCAGGGATATATTATTACTGCCAGTTCGACTCATGACGAGCACATCACGGTGCGGGTCGCAGCTTCACATGGGCAAGACATTGCTGGTTGCCAACTCATAGGTCATGTACGTGGTACTGTATTCTTAGATCATTTGTTTTCCGGCCAAAATGCGTCCGGAATCCTTATTCCCAAAGTAACCATTCCGTCAGGAATCGTGCATTTTACCCTGTTTGATACAAAGGGGAGACCCGTAGCAGAACGGCTTATCTTTAATCATAATGTATCAGAAAGACCAATGGTACGATTGGCATTTGACCGGGACGATTATGGACCGAGAACCCAAGTGCACGGGGATATAGGTGTACATTTGGAAGACAAGCCTGTAGCATCAAGGATGTCGGTGTCCGTGGTCAAAAAGCTGAGTGAGGATGAAGGAGGCACGATGGGATTAAATATTGTCAACTACCTGTTGTTACAATCCGATGTTGATCTCCCAATACAGTCCATCCATCAATATTTCCAGGATGATGATTCCAGGACAAGGGCGAAACTGGATCTGCTTCTGATGACGCTGGGGTGGAGAAAATTCAACTGGCAGGATGTACTCGAAAATAAAAGACCGGACCTCGTTTTCCGCGCCGAGGAATCTTTATCAATCATGGGTAGGGTAACAGAGAAAAAGTCTTCGCATCCTGTCAAAGCCGATGTGACTTTACATGTATTGGATGAAGATGATTTTTCCATCAGTCGATTTTTAACTGAAGACGATGGAGTTTTTCTGTTTACCGGCCTAAGATGGAGGGACAGCACGGAAATCATTATTCAGGCCGAAGAATTCAATGAAAAGAAGAAAAAGAAACTAAAGGAAGGAGAGATTCGCCGGACCGGAAAAAAGAATGTGGACATTCATTTGATTGAACCACAAGAATTTGAGATACCCGGGCAATATGTCCTGCCGGCAGCTCGCCATCCCGATGCCGAAGAACTTGAAGATTTCAATGAGCGAATCAACTTCATCCAAAAGGTGGATTCTACTTTTAATCCTGAATGGCAATTCAACCTGGATGAATTCACGGTGACTGCCCAGAGAAAGACACAGAAGGAACTGAATGATTCCAGATTAAAGGATCGATACAAGAGGACTGGGATACCATTTGTGGAATCTTCATTCAAAGTCTATACGGACGACTTGCCTGGATCAGGGTCGTATTACACCGATATTTATGATTTGATAAGGGCCCGGGTGCCTGGTGCCACGGTAACCGGTAGTGCAGGATCACCGCGCAGGGATGTATTTCTGAGGAGTGGATTTTCTATCAGCTTGCCAACCCACGCCAATTTCATAGTAAATGGCGTACCCACCGATTATACAATTGTAGCCTCTATCCATCCCGCCAGGGTATTGGCCATCGACGTTATGCGTGGTTTGCACGCTACAGCATTCTATGGCGAGAAAGGTGCAGGAGGTATTATTTCGATCACCATGCGCGAACCGGAAGATCGGGTAATTCAGAACGATGTAAGCATTAAAGGGATATTGAACCTGAAACATCCCGGATATTACCATGCCAGAACCTTCGCCAGTCCGGATTATGGACCAGGTGGTGAAAACGACCTCTACAGACCGGATTATCGCAATACTTTATATTGGTCGGGAGAAATTGTTACCGATGACAGTAAGGGCAAGGCAGAATGTTCATTTTATACTGGAGACGAATCCGGCATATTTGAAGTACGCATTGAAGGAATAACAACTTCAGGATACCCCTTTACACATTTTGGCGAGATTACGGTGGCCCCTCGGAAAGGTAACGAATGAGTCATCATGATGGAACAAGAGGGTATGCGTTATATGAGATTCACTAATTTCAATAGTTCCTATTTAACATAATATAAATTATAGGCAAAAGATAGCTGTTATAAAGACTACTGAAACTAAAGGCTTATGGCCGACGATAACCGCATTTACATATAGCAACGGCATCCAGTTATATCGTGAATTCCATCGAAATTATTCCTGAACAAAAGTGTTCTTGAAATCATCATTCCTCAGCACCGTAGTTCGCTTGCTAAAATCTTTGACTTTCATAGAGGATTCGGAACCATCTTTTTTATCCTTACTTTCTGCGAGATACGGTATTCCTGTTATGTCCTTGCCAGGATATCTGTTGTATTCTCCCGGTGCCACTTGCTGCATCATACCTCCGTACATTTCCTCCCACCCGAAAGGTGCATCCTTGCAGAAATATGCCGTGCCCTCACTGTCCTCAGAATCGTACGCTACACCTTCACATTGACAACCAGCTATTTTTTTAGTCTTGTTCAACGGCGTTATTGTCATCTTACTCGACTCAATAGGTTCATAATTTGCATGGCTATTGTTCCAGGCATTAGCGGCCTTCATGGTATGCTTGAACGCCATTACCTCTTTATTTTCAAGATCGTATGTGGCCAGAATGTCATTGGCGTAATCAAACAACATGATGGCAGTTGACTTTTTCTCCTCTGCTCGCACCGCAAATAAGCTCTGTTCAGGGTTCAACATCATAACAAATTCATCCTTCTCACCATCTTCACTGATTTCGTATTCAATTTCATAGGTCAGCACGTACTCATCTGGAAGATCTACAGCATAAAATCCGTATAAAGCTCCGTATAAGGCAGCCTGTCTCTCCTCATCGTTCTCATACTCATCATCGTTAAAGTCCTCACCGTAGCGCTCCTTGTATTTTTGCTTCAGCATAGCATCGGTACTCTTTCTTATTGGGCGCATGGCCAGTGAGACCAAGGCATCACTCAATTCATCCACAGCCCTGTCTTCCAGCTTATCGACCGTGCGGTCAAGGAGTTTTCTACCAAACTGGGCACTAGAAGACGGTGCAAAACAAATACACATCACTAAGGTCCAAATGATACCGAAAGAGCTCCCACATAAATTTACCTTTAGGTTAATCATTACTTTAAGTTTATTTTTTTAAAAAACTGTATATCATTCATTTATGACAGCATAATTCATTATAGAAAAGAGTCTTTTTATCACTTTAGAATCAGACATCCGTTCTTCCCTACAATATCGCTGATTTCATGCATTTGTGCCATGACATTTGTATAAAGAAAAAAGGCCGCACATTGCTGTGCGGCCACTTTATCAATCCTCTAAAAAGGTTAGTTTACTCTCTAAACCGGATTTAGTTGTTGTCTCTCGGGACATCGGAGAATACACCGATGTTCTTCAAGAAAACGCCTTTATCCTGGACGTTGACGTCTCCGTTGAGGTCGAGGTCACGCAGGAAGTAAGAACTGTTCAATCCGTCATCTGAGATCCAGCGGTTCAAATCACTGGCATTCACGTCTGTATCATCCACCGGTCCTGTCTGCTGGTCGCCGTTACCCGCATGCATAGCAAATATACCCGGCATCATCTCTTTCTGACCGACACCCAGTAATGCGCGGTAAGACTGGTGATACCTGAAGTCATAGGTAATCGTACCGTTGACTACTGGAACGGGTATATGTGACATCACGATTAGGTGATTGCGATGTTCTATCACAACATAATATTCCTGGTCGGGATCGAGGTTGCAGCATGTGAATCCATCGATGAATTCAACGGTTCCATCTTTATGTAGCAACGCTGCTGTCATGCATACTGTTGAGGAGGACTCCTTGCCTGTTCTCAGGCTTACGAGGACCCAATCGGTCACCGTTTCCGGATAGTTTGCATTCAGTCCGTCTACCGGGCCATTTTGTGCGTAGCTATCCCCTTCCGTACCGAAGTAGTTCCAAGGTTGCTGGCTGTAGGGTTGACCGGCTTCCGTATACGTACCGAAGAAAGTTGACGGTTTCTGTCCAGGGAGATAACCCAACCTGTTCAGTGTGGTCGTCATTTCTCCCTTAGCGTAATCGAACGGACCTTCCAGGAATACGCCTGTAATGATATCGACACAAACACCTCCGTCGACGTTGAGCATCACTTCTTCATAGTCCTCATCGTCTTCGCTCTGGTCGCCATCATCGTTTCCAGGTGTGGAATCAGGATCCAGTGTCGAAGCATCTGTAATTTGAGCCACATTCCTGTAATCACAACTGTCATGCGGGAAGTAGATTACTCTCACATCGAATGTGAAGGTGACCGCCTCATCGACACCCAGTTCGTCGACAAACCAGATGATCTTGTTGCCCACGAGGTTGCCGTCATGCGAGATGTTCTCCATACCGGCATAACCGTCAGGAATGACATCTTCTACAGCGATTCCGGAAGCCTCATCCGGGCCGTAGTTGGTCACCGTGATGGAGAAGGTCACTTTTTCATTCGGACCTACTTCGATTTTGTCAACTTCCTTCATCAGTTCAAGGTCTGCCACTTTACCGACCATGAATGCAGCTGAAGCTTCGTCATCTTCCTTCGGAGTACCTTCAAAATTGTTCTCCTCTGAGTCGGGATCGGTTTGATCCATGAAAGTAACTTCCGCGTAGTTGACCACATATTCTCCCTGCGCCCTAGTGGATACTTCTGCATCGAAGGTCAGTTCAAGACTTTCGCCAGCTTCGAGATTGAGGTCGGTCCATAGTATCCTGTCGATGAGGAAGATACCGCTGTTCGAGATATTTGTAAAGTTTACACAATAATCGACCGGCAGGTAATCCGTCACTTCGACGTGTGTTGCCCTGCCAGGACCCTGATTGGTCACGGTTATGGTGTACGTTATCACATCTCTCACTTCCGGATTGTCGTCGCTGACGGATTTCGTAATGGCTATGTCCGTCATTTCAGGCATCGCTATGGCATAGTCTTCATCGTCTTCACTCTGGTCACCGTCGTCATTATCCGGTGTAGAATCTGAATCTTCCTGATCTGCCGCGGTAATTTGAGCGATGTTTTTAAAGTCATTCACGTCATCGGTCGGCATATTCACAACTGCCTTGAAGGAGACCCTGTACAGTGACAAGGCGTCTACATCCTTGTTCTCCCATCTGATGGTCCTGTTGTCCACCATGAATCCACCATTGTCCATTTGGTCTTCGATTACTTCGAATCCATTGGGCAGGTAATCCTCAACGGTCACCCCTGTAGCATTTACCTGGCTGTTGTTGAATACGGTCAACTGGAACAATACGGTGTCGCCCGGTTTTGGCGTGGAGTTGTTGACGCGTTTGATCAACTCGAGATCGATCTTGTCTCCAGTGCCACATCCTGTCGGGCTATCTACCGTAATATCGAGTACAAACGTACATCCGTTTTGATCGGTCACGGTCACTGTATACAGTCCACCTGACAATCCGTCGATCAACTGGGTGTTAGCACCGTTGCTCCATGCATACTTGTATGGTCCGGAGCCGCCGGTGGCTCTCACCTTGATGAATCCGTCATTGTAATCACAAGACTCGTGGATAAGACCTTCAACCACAACATTCAGATCACCACTCTTCTCTATGATCTCTACAGAGGCTTGAGCACTGCATCCTTTGGCATCGACAACAGTCACCTGGTAG
>JBFKOL010000292.1:0-5692 GCA_041628815.1 Saprospiraceae bacterium
ATGCTAGCATTATTGCTAGCGGTTCTCACGATACTTTCAAAATATCGTGCATTCAGTAGTGTTCTCTGCTCTGTTAGTTTATTTAAAGTAAACATATGTACTTCGTAAGAATCTTGTTTGTCGTTTTTCTTTATGGCACAATTCATCAGGTCGCCTTCGGACAGGTCATGAATGATGATTCCATCAATTTTTATATTTCACATCTTTTTTTTAAATGGAATGATGCGGCATGGCAAGATGGGGATAACAATAACGTCGAACCCGCATGGTTGTTCAAATACAGCGATGCAGGACCTTTTACCTTATCTTGTAATCAAGCGAATTATTTAGAATCTGCAGGAGGCATTTGCTATCGTACGGCCTCCAACCTGGATACTTTTTTTGTCGACCCCGCTTTCAATTTGATAAGTGGTGGTCTCGGTATGCCGAACCTATCTACATTCAACACTTATGTTTCATTTATGGCCTGGGAATCGGATGATACAGGAGGAACAGGAACAGCAGGTTGTCATCCCGGAAATCATAGTAATGAAATCAGTTCGCAACATTGCGATAATCTAACTTTAGCAGCCATGGAGTTAGGGGATGATCCAAATGTATGGAATAACAGGATTCCGTCCCAATCGCTACCCGGAAGATCGGAAGTCGGTTTTGCCGCCTTATGGAGGTATACGCACGGTTATAGATTCAATGACCCTTTACAGTTTGGGCCGGTAAGCTCTACGGCGAAAAGTCACTATAACTCCAATCGAAGTGCACCTGCCAATACACCCGGTTTTTATTTTGGCTATAACCATGAAAATTCATGGATCAATAATGCCCAGGATTCTCCGGATGTGTGGTATACTTTTGAGGTAACCGATGGTCCAAAACGTGTTACCATCTCAACAGATCACCCGGATACGGATTTCGATACGTATTTGCACCTTCTTTCTATTAGCCCGGATGGGCAATTCTTTGCTTACATCGACTTTGATGATAATATTGATGGGGACGGCGGAAACAGAAAATCTCTGGTTGAGAAAGACCTCTGTGTGGGTACCTATACAATTGTTGTCGAAGGATTTAATCAAAAGGTTGGCAATTTTGTCTTGAGTGTTGAAAGTACGGATCTGGACAATTCCGAAATCAATCCCGGTACAATTACTGCTGTTGAGACTTCTTTTTGCGTAGGCGATGAATTGCCGGATATTATTAATGTAACTTTTCCGTCTTCTTCGCTTTCTATTCAAAGCAATACCGATCCGGTTGACCGGTATGAATGGCAGAAAAAAATTGGACCGGGTTCGATGGGTTGGACCACCATCAATGGGGCAGAAGACGCTACCTATGTGAACCCGGATGTAATGGTTGATGATCCTGTGTCCTACCGACGACGCGCTTTATATTGTAATATTTGGACTGACTGGTCCAATGAAGTCACCATGACCAATGATGGTGGCACGATTGATCCTGGAAATGTGGAACTCAGAGTCAATTGCGATCTTGATTTGTCCAGCCGGGTCTGGGATATCATAACCATTCCCACAGCGAGTGTGCCGGGCTGTTTCGGTTCCAGGCGAGATACTGTGGGGGGCGTGCTGATAACATATTTTACATCCGGGGAACCTGAACCCATAGAGACCCGGTGGGAAATGAGTTATGATGGAGGAGATTGGACCATCGTAAGCAACGGATCTTGTTGCTTCCAACCGACAAGCTCAACTTTTGTTAATGCACTGGAAGGAAATGATGGAGAGTACCGTCTCAGGCGAAGGGCGGCGAATGGATGTGGCACGAGCGCATATGCGGATACACTTACGGTTAACACCGTTCCAAGGGATGGGGTGATTTCGGGTAAAGTATCCAGTCCAGCGGGCATTGGGGGTCCTGGAGCTGGTGTTCCTGGAGTTACCATAACTGCCGTAAGAACGACACAAGTGGAAGGCGGGCAGTTTACGACGGATACCTATACGGTGGAAACCAATTCACAGGGTAATTATGCCTTGTCAGATCTCTATTATGGTCCAGGGGCCAATGGCGCCGGATTTACCGTTACTGCCTCTAGAAGTGATACCGTGATACGCATTGATTCGATCATCGTATCTCCGCCGGATACGATTTATGAAACTATTGTTATAAACCATGTTTTTGACCCTATATCGTACTCCGGGAGCGATTCGGTATTGCTAAAGAGTACATTGAAAACTGCCATTAATGTGGACTTTACCGATTTAACCTCGTTTACCTTTTCAGGTAACGTATTCCAGGATTATAATGGGACTCCGTGTGGCTTGTTTAATACAGAGATTTATTTGAACGGTGTAGTTAAGGATTCGGCGGATGTCTTTGGTAATTATTCGATTTCAATACCAAGTATTGGGGACTATACGATCGAGGCCAAATTCAAAAATCACACATTTGATACGCTTTACTCCGACATCTATATCGATCGAGATTTCTACGACCAAAACTTCGAAAGCGAAAACATACAACGTGTATATGGCGCATTTACAGATGGCTGTGGTACCCCGATAACCGGTGAAGCGACGCTTACATTTTCAGATACTATCAATTGTATTGAGCATATTGTCGAGACGATAGGAGGACAATATGACTTTCCGTTGCCAGCCAAGAATTACAAGGTTTCATTTAATCATCCGAATCAAGAGATTGACTTGTTTTTTGCTGCATCCCGATCGATTGATATATCGTGTGCTGATACCTTGTTGAACTACAGGTACCATGCACCCCCGGTTATAGAAATAACAGGGTTGCCGGAAGCTTCTTCTTGTGCGGCACCCTATGATGTACCCATTGTCGAACAGGCCGTGACGTATCCGGTTTCTATTAATATCTATGAAGGTGTCATCGGAGGATGTCCCGTCGATACGGGATTCTTGCAAATTATTGACGAGATCAGTGATAAGGGAAGTGATACGGTTAATGTCTACTTTAGCAATGGCAGTGCGATGTATAATATGTTTCCCGATAAGCCAAATTTGACACCAGACCATCTGAAAGAGATTTCCATCGCGGCAAAAGATATCTATGATCAGATTTCCGAATCATTTCAACTATCTGCTTTTGTTTCAGGTGTTCGCTCCAGGGAGCAGCAATTTACGACCGTCACTCCTGAAATACCGTTCCTTATTCTCCGCGATCCACCTGGAGATGCTAGCTACAGTTTTGTTGAACAGTCGGAAACCATAGAAACTGCTACAAGGTTTTTTGCCGCTCAGGCGGAAAATACTAATATCTGGACTGAGGTAAAGTTGGGCACCCAGTTTGAAGCGGGATTTATCGGGTTTGACGTTGAAACCGAGATCTGGGGACAGATCGGTTCCACACTAGAAATAGGAGCAACCAGCTCTTCTTCCGCTGAAGCAATCATGTCCATAACGACTTCCGAAACATTTTCAACATCAGGAAATCCGGATGTAACGGGTGTCGAAGGAGATGTTTTTGTCGGTGCCGCCATGAATATGTTATATGCCACAGCAGATATTCTGACATTCAATGAAACTACGTGCAGCCCAAAGCTGGATGTAAATCTGATTATGAAAAATGATGGGTTTTCGACCAAATTCATATATACCGAAGCATACATTAGAAATAATGTCATTCCTGATTTACTTTTCTTGTCTCAATTTCCTACGAGACCAGATAGCGTCACTTTTTATCTGAACCAGGTAAAAGCATGGGAACAGACACTGGCCAGGAACGAAGAGCTTAAATTGCGTTCTGATTTTATAGAAAATATTTCGTTCAGCAACAGTACGCCTTACGACAATACGACGACAATAGAAAATTCTGAATCATTGACCATTGAGTTTTTGTCTGAGATCAACCAAGAAATTGCTGCAGAAGCAGGAGTAGAAGTTGCCGGTATCGGAGCCTCGGGAGGTGTGACTGTAATGCTTAAGGTGGAAATGGGAGTGTCCGAAACAAACACTACGACAAAGACATTGACGACCGGATTTCACCTTGAAGACGATGATTCAGATGGAATAGGTGATGGATTCACGGTAGATGTATTGACCGATCCGGTCTATAAAACCCCTGTATTCAAAACGATTGCAGGGGAGAGTTCTTGCCCGTGGGAAGAGGGTACATTACCGAGGGATGAACCCGAATTGACGGTTGCCAATCCAATTGCCACCGATGTTCCTTTAGGTAATACTGCTTTTTTCAATTTCGAGTTGAAGAATACCAGTCAGAGTATGGAGGCGCGAACTTATGTTTTGCGTTTAAAACAGGAAAGTAACCCATATGGTGCCATTGTCACAATAGGCGGTGTCCCAGCACCACCTGCAGGTATTGGATATACCATTGACTATCTCGGGACACAAATGGTGACCGTAGGTGTATCCTTTGGGCAACCCGGCTTTTATTCATATGAAGCATTGGAATTCGAGTTGATGTCGGCGTGTGACGAGGATATTTCGGAAACGGCGATCATCTCGATATTCTGGCAGAGTCCGTGTAGCGACATTGGCTTGTTTGATCCAGAACCCGCTGCTGCCACTCCGGAGACGGGTTGGCGGATCACCTCTAATACGCTTAATCGTGAATTAAACGTCCACATTAAGGATTATGACGAGAAGGAGTTGGATCAGGTAATTGTCGAATATGCCAAAGTAGGAGGGACCAATTGGACAAATTTAGCGGTAATAACAGCTGCGAATTTAGAGCCTAACGACCCGGATGGCACGAATTTGGGTACCATCGTTCCAGTAAATTTCGGAGCAATTCCAGATGGTGCGTACAACATTCGTCTTCAGCTAATTTGCAGTGGTAACAGAATATTTTCTAGAAGAGCAATAGGTTTGATTGACACGCGTTCGCCTGAGCTATTGGGAATACCAGAACCAAGAGATGATAGCTATGACACAGGAGAAGGAGATATAATTGCCGTGAACTTTGATGAAATGATCGACTGTAGTTCTGCTACCGCCGTGTTAACCAGGCTGGATAATAACAATGAGGTATTACCGATAATGCCCTTGGCATGTACGGCGAGGGGAATAGAGGTCATCCCTGCCGGGAGTCTTCCTGTACCAGGCGCATACAGAGTGTCTATAAGTGGTGTCAAAGATCAATTTGGCAATGAAAGGCAAGATGTCAACTGGCTATTTATCACTCCAGGTTATATCGTTGAAGACACTTGTGATCCTCTGCTTTTGTCCAACAACAATGTCAACCAGGATGCCATCAATGTAGCAGTTTATCAACGGAACAGTATTATGTCAGATGGTATGGTCCAAGGCTTTGGAATTACCAAGTTTGTGGTTGAAGAATCCATGGTCATGAATGAAGGTTTTGAGATTCAACCAGGAGGATTATTCATTGGACAAATAGAAAACTGTGTGGTTGACTGAGCAGTGACAGAAGAAAAAAAATTAACTCGGTCTAAAATATTAGAGTTGCAGAATCTGGTTTGATATTGCAGGTCTTGTATTATTTAGTCGATAAAAGTCAACTTCGTATCACTCAAGGATTTGTTCCGTTCAATTCTTATTGACTGGGAGTGTGCATGCTGTTACCCTGGCACGAGTATAAACGTTTCGCCAAAACTTTGAAACGGGCTGCACTGGATTTATAAATGCCTTCAGATGATGAAATATAAGATCCAATGAACCTTACAAGGATACGCTCCGGTGGACCGCGGTAATTGTCGATCCGAGTCGTTGATGATGTGCCAGTGGCAAGA
>JBFKOL010000293.1:0-5666 GCA_041628815.1 Saprospiraceae bacterium
AACATCCAAAGCCTATATGATTAACCTCTTACAATATTACTCTAAAGCGCAATATGGAGATAGAAGCTCAAGCATTAGCGGTGCAACAGCTTATAGACGATATGGCTTCGTAGGTTTAAGAAGTATAATGATGCTGGGAGGAAATCTAATATTGACAGGTAGTATAGGGCAACCAATTTTAGAAGTCAAGGCCCCTATAACGACTATAGGAGATTGGGAGGAGATAAGTATTATGGAATGCCCCAATCCTGCCCAATTATTTACCTTAAAAAAATGCCTGGTTATAAAAAATCACTACCGCATCGAGCAGCAGGCTTAGAAAGAACGGTGGTAATTATTTCTAAAAAGGATTAAGACATCTATGGTGCCACTATGCTAATTGGTTGTGGCCATTTCATCCTGAACTATCGTTGGAATCTGATCTTTCAAAATTTGATAAACCTCTTTACCTTTTTCAGTAAAATAAGGGTAATGAAATTCCCATATGGCATGCATCACTTCTTCCATACTCACTTGCTCTTCTCCGAAGACCTCTCTCTCTATTAACCAGCCATTCAGAATGGCCCATATATTCTTGGCGAAATAATAGAAACTGCCCTCATGAGTCTCGGGTCGCCAAAGTCCTTTACCGACCGCCAGGTACATACCATTTTTGATGAAGGAAATCACCTGATTCATCTGGGATTCATAGAGTTCTTTCGCTTCTGGAACCAAACTTATGAGATCGAGAATATCCCGGTAAAAAAAACGATGACTGATCTGAAATCGCAAATAACTCCTTGTGATGGAAAGATAATCTTCTTGTTCGAGAAAGCTCATATGTATTGCTCTAATCCCCTCGGAAGTTTTTTGTAGCTGAATGAGTATTGCCCGTATCAAATCCTTCTTTGTCTTGAAATGATAAGAAAGATTACCAGGACTGATCCCTGAATGTTTGGCAATGTCTTGTAATCTCACATTGTTGACGCCGTCAGTGTTGAATAGTAATCGGGCGCTATTGAGAATCTTAATGGGAGTCTTCTTCATATGCGATTATATCAAAAAAGCTGTTTTATGATAAAAAAGTTACTTATTCCAAATAAAAATAGGAATTAAAACCTAAATTTATGACCTTATTCAAGATACAAAATCAAAAAGCAAAAATGCCCTTCAATAAGCATCTAAAAAAAGCAGCATCTTCATTGATTCCGTCGCCCATCCAGATCAATTTTGAGAAAGGTGGAGGCAGATCCATCCAAGAGGTGGCCCCATATCCCAAAGAAGTCTTTTGGGACAGCTCTGTCCCAGTGCATACGACCCAAAATGGAGTCGAATATGTTAGGACTCCTGAAGCACGATTTGAGAATTTGGAGGGATATGATTTCAAAGCGAATTATGTAGATATCGATGGGCTCAGGATGCACTACTTGGATGAAGGGCCTCAAGATGGGGAGTTACTCTTGCTACTACATGGTCAACCTGTATGGTCATATCTCTATCGCAAGATGATTCCTATCCTGGTAGGCTACGGCTACAGATGCATAGCCCCGGACATGATGGGTATGGGCAAGTCCGATAAACCGATCAAAGAATCATTTCATACTTACGATCGCCATTGTAACATGATGTTGACCTTTATTCACCAACTGGGCTTGCAAAACATCACAGCATTTGTCCAGGATTGGGGAAGTGTCATTGGTCTTCGATTGATCGGAGAAAATCCAGATTTATTTGCTCGAGTTGTATGTGCGAATGGTGAACTTCCCTTAATGACAGAAGAGACCAATCCACTTTATATACCCAATCCAGTGGTAGTAAATCCGAAGATTAAGTCTATCAAGAGTATAGCGAAGTATTGGTTTAAAGGAATGCCAGATATGTTTCAGGCCTGGGTTCTCTTCTGCCTTGAAAATTCAAGAAATTTTATAGGTGAAGTGATGCAAGGATCAACAGAGACCGATCTTTCGGACGGAGAAATCCAGGGATATGAAGCACCCTTCCCTTCATTTATTTATATGGCAGGACCCAGAACATTGCCATCTATGAATGTGGGAATTGTAGGACAGCAACTATCTGCCTGGGAAAGTTTCAAGAAGTTTGAAAAGCCATTTATTTCCTTTATAGGATTGAAAGATCCTCTTTTAGGACGGCCGAGCATACAGGATAAATGGATTACAACAGTACCCGGTGCAAAAGGTCAGGACCATGATCAATTTAACAATGCCAATCACTTTATTCAAGATGATATAGGAGAAATCATGGCAGAAAGGACACATCATTTTATTTTGAAAAATCCGATTTAACAGGTGGTTTCGTACAGGATTGGAACCATGTTTCTTGGTCTGCTAAACTTGTAAGTATTCTGCGCCCCGTCAAAGCATGAAATTGAACTTATAAAATGACACCACAATTCATTATTTGGGGAACCGCTTTGATCATATATGCGTGCTTTTGGTTATGGTACGTTGGAATTCGCAAACCGCTATCACAAGAAGAGGTAAATAAATACATCAATAAACTAGAGAAATTTGAAAGTTATCAGGATCAAGATTTGTCCGGCGTACGTGCGTTTTTGGAAAATGATACAGGAAAGAGTTTTGTAATGGTCAATAGCATTGTCTTAAAAAAGACGCCGGATAGGGTGTCCGGGGTTAAGGAAGGAGATACCTCTTTAAAAACTTTGATTAATTATCATAAGCCTTTTATGAAGATGATGATCAAAAGAGGTGGTATAGGGATTTTTCAGGGACGTGTTGCTGGAGCATCTTTCGATGTGATTAATATGGAAAATGCAGATTTTTGGCAGATTTCAGGGATTAATCGCTTTCGGAGTCGTCGTGATTTTATGGAGATATTGACTACTCCAACATTTCATGAAAAACATGAATTGAAATTTGCGGCATTGGAGAAGAGTATCGCTTATCCTGTGGATCCCTGGTTTCAATTGGGAGGATTGACTATAGTAGTGGCACTGGTACTTGCATTAGTAGCAGCACTACTTCACATCTTTCTATTTTAAAATGTGTGTATGATAAAAAGAATACTTCCTCCTGTTTTTGATAATAGCTATCACGGTTTTAAGATAGCCTTATGGTTTTTCTACTTAATTACAATTGTCACAATAGTAAGAAGTTGTATTCATATTTTTAAAAACGACGGCGGAGCGCAAAGTATAGCTACGATTCCATTGGACACCTATACAAATGGAGGGGCCGAGGCTGTTATTTTTATTTTTGCTTACTGGGGATTGAGTCAGTTGATGTTTGGCCTACTGCAAGGAATTGTAGCACTGAAATATAGAAGCCTGATTCCCCTTATGTATCTATTTCTCATTTTGGAATATGTCGGACGGTTTGGCATTTCACTTTTCAAATCGCTTGAAACAACAGGACAAGCGCCGGGCGGAGTAGCTAATTATGTTTTTCCACTACTATTTCTAATCATGTTCTTTCTTTCGACTAAAGAAAATTAATAAAGTGTAACATCTAATTACTTGGTAAATCTCAAAACCTAATATGACCAGCCATTCACAACAATTTTTACTTGATACTGGAGCGGAAATTCCAGTTGTATGTGGCCCTATGTACCCAGGCTCAAATCCTGAGCTGGTAGCGGCAGCGAGTAACGCTGGTGCCTTTGGTGTCGTACAACCAGTAGCGTTGACTTCGCTGTATGGGCATGACTTCAGAGAAGGCTTGCAGTTGATTAAAAAGCTGACTAACAAACCATTCGGCGTTAACTTTACCATATTCGGTGGGGCTAATAAGAAGTATCACGATCAGATGAAAAAGTGGATGGAAATATCTATTGAGGAAGGAGTGAAATTCTTCTTGACTTCACTGGGTAAGCCACATGAGATAGTAAAAATTGCAAAAAAGCATGATATCAAAGTCTATCATGATGTGCCGAATAAGAAGGTTGCTCTTGCAATGAGAGATGCTGGAGTGGATGGACTAAACTGCATCAACTGGAGAGGCGGCGGTCAGACAGGGATCCAATCAGCAGAACAATTTATCGAAGAGCTACACGATATTGGCATCCCATTGATTTGTGCAGGGGGTATAAGTGATGCTAACGACTTACAAAAAGCATTGGACATGGGCTATGCAGGGGTTCAGATGGGCACTCGATTTCTGGCAACTCATGAGTGTAAGGTGACTGACAGTTATAAACAAGCAATAGTGGATTCTAATGAAGAAGACATCGTCTGGACAAATAAAATCGCCGGAAATAACTCTTCTGTAATAAGAACAGCTGATATTATGAGAGGAGGTCTTAGAACAGGTCCAATCATCAATTTTATGCTGCGTCGGCGTAAATTAAAAAAATACGCCCGTATGTATTTGATGAGTAAAGGATTGAAAAATTATAGTCGTACCGCATTTGATGATAATGTTCAGTTCTGGCAGGCGGGAAAGGGGGTAGCAAATATAAAGTCTGTAGATTCGGTAGCCAATGTAGTAGAAGCCTTTCGATCAGAATTAGCTAATGATAATTAATCAACTATGAAGAGATTTATTCTTGTATCTGCATTAATCGAATTACTCGCCGGTATCATCTTATTTTTTATACCTCAAGCCGTACCGGATTTAGCTGAAGGGCCAAGTAGTCATATGGCTATGGCGAGAATGTACGGTGCAGCAGCCATGGGACTTGGTGTCTTCGCATTTCAAACATGGCGAAATTTTGATAATGAACATTTGGTGCGCGCTTTTCTTTTGGCTTTTATAATATTCAATCTGACTGCCTTCATTGGTATATTTTCAAGTTTCTTAGCTGGTGTTTTTGCTAATCCGGGCGGTGCATTGCTGCATTTTGTTTTGGGCTTGTTTACCATCTACTACTTTGTAAAAAAGGATATAAGTCATATCTCCTTATGGAAGAAATTAGGAATCGGTGTGGTTATCGTTCTTGCTACATTAGGCACTTTGTTAATCTTGCTGCCACAAATCTTACATCAAGCAGGACTGCATCCTGATTATAAACTTGCGCAAGAATACGATTTGACTGGTAAGAAAGCTTTAGTTATAACTACCAGTCATGGAGTGCTGAATGCTCCAGGTGAAACGACAGGTAAACCAACAGGAGTATTCGCTTCCGAAATGACCGTGCCTTACTACGAATTTCAAGATGCTGGCATGCAAGTGGATGTGGCAAGTATAATAGGAGGTGAGATTCCGATAGATCCGCAATCCTTTCTATTCATGATAAAATCGGACTCAGATAAGCGCTATCTGGAAGATGAAGATTTTCAAAATAAAGTCCAAAATTCGCTGAAGATAGATGATGTTGATTTTACGAAATACGACGCTATTTGGTTGGCCGGTGGATGGGGGGCAGCATATGATCTCGGTCAATCCGAAGTGTTGGGAGAAAAGATATCAGAAGCGTACTATGCCCAGACACCTACGATCGGAAGTGTGTGCCATGGTGCGCTTGGTTTGATCCAGGCAAAAGATACGACCGGTAATTTTCTAATTACCGGAAGGACGATGACGGGAGTAACGGACAAACAGTTGAAAGAATTGGGAATAACCGTAACACCGTTACATCCTGAAACAGAATTGAGAAAATTGGGTGTTAATTATAAAAGCAACACAGGCAATCGCGATATTTTTCAAACGATAACAGTGATAGACGAAGAAGCAAGATTTGTAACCGGTCAAAATCAAAATTCAGGACATGAG
>JBFKOL010000294.1:0-5665 GCA_041628815.1 Saprospiraceae bacterium
ATGGTTGTCAGTTGTCAGTTGTCCAGCCTGCCTGCCTCTGGCATGGTTGTCAGTTGCCAGTTGTCCAGCCTGCCTGCCTCTGGCATGGTTGCCAGTTGTCCAGCCTGCCTGCCTCTGGCATGGTTGTCAGTTGTCAGTTGTCCAGCCTGCCTGCCTCTGGCATGGTTGTCAGTTGTCAGTTGTCCAGCCTGCCTGCCTCTGGCATGGTTGTCAGTTGCCAGTTGTCCAGCCTGCCTGCCTCTGGCATGGTTGTCGAGTTGTCTCGATCATCTGATTAATTCGCAAAAGGACCTCATAGAGGTTCCATAAGTTAGCCTTCGTGACAGCAGGAAATTCACGACCCCGGCGAGGTCGGATATTTTTAGAGTTGTAAGGTTATGGAGTTGCGAAGTTGTGAAGTTCTTAGGGGTATCGACTAAATAATAAATCAAAGATCACATATCGACTATCGCACATCTTAATTCATAATTCACACCCCGTCTCTCTCAATCGGACACGTCATACAATGACTGCCGCCCCGGGCGCGCGAAAGTTCCGCAGAGGGCAGAGCGATGATCGTCTTTTCAAGGCTGTTGGCAAAATCACGTCGCGTGTTGGCAAGGCGTAGGAATTCAGAACCGGAAAGGACATTGTAGCCGGCTTCTTCGAATTGACTCAGTGTGCGAAGGTTGCGGTCATAGGAAACACCCACACCGGGTTTGAGGGCGACGAGGTTGCAACTGTCGGTCCATTGTTCGCGCTCCTGGAAAGGAGATTCTCCGTTGCCGGAAAAGACGAACTTCATATGGGGGTTGATCTCCTTCAACAGGTATTCCTTGATAGAAGCAAAGGTTTTGGACTTCCCATTTGAACTGTGCATGATTATGTTCGAACCTTCGCCGTCGTAGACGATCGGTTTGTAACATACCACCAAATCGGTGTCGATCAAGGTAAATAGCGTATCGATGTGCATAAAGCTCCGGTCATTGGGGATGTTGATCTGAACAATGTGTTCGACCAGTCCTTTTTGGAAAATGACATCCTTGATGCTGTCAAAGGCATAAGGGGTAGTGCGTTCACTGCACCCGATGAGCAGGTGTTCGGGAGTAAACATCATGATGTCCCCGCCTTCGGCGCTGACAACCTCATTGCGGCGAGACGGCGGAAACAGTTCGAGGTCGTTGAGATCGATGATGCGGTCTGCTTCTTTGACCGAATTGAGTGCCGGGTGGTGATTAAAAATAAATTTAGATAGCAAATTTTCCCTGTGCCGCGCCTCCCGTGCCGCCTTCGTAATAAGGATGTGGTCCTTGATCATGACCGCTATATCGCGGGTGAACATATAGTTGGGAATGGGGTCGAAAAGGATTCGGTCGTCTTCGTGGAGGTAGCCTGTGATCAACAGTTTGCTCAGATCGGCAGGAGGCAGGTTTTTCAGATAGCGGCTGTAGGATTTGGGCAGCTCCTCAAAGTCGAGGATCTCGTCGATCAACAGGTCGTCCAGATCTGAGCATCCCGCAATCGATTGCTCGAGTAGGTCCTGGACTTCCAGTACATTTTTCTCGCCAACAAAGGTGTTGAGAATGCGAAGGAAAAGGTAATATTCCTCGTACATGAGCGGGTAAAAGACGATATCGTCGAAAAGCAATTCTTCGGAGCGCTTTGGAGAAATCCTCGAGATACCTTCGTCGGGAAAGTGAACGATGACTTTATTGAGTTTGCCTATTTCGTTGTCGACGTACATAGTAAGAATTGAGCTACAAACTTAGCGAAAGAGATAGTTATCAATGAATAGCAATCCTTTATCTATTATCTTGGCTTCTTTGCCCCGACGTTTTTATTTTTGATCACTTCATTAAAAAGAATTATTCAGTGAGCATGCTTAAAAAACTCAAGTCCATATTCATAGAAGAGGACCCTGCGCCTGCAGCAGGTAGCGCCAAGGTGTCCGAATCAACCAAAAAAAAGACGGAGACAAAGACCAAAGACAAAAAGGAAGAGACTCCAAAGGGTGGTAAGCCATCGGATAAATTCATCGATCTTTTGCTTAAAGCGATAGAAGCCAATAACATCGAAGGCTTCGATTATCTTGAATACAAGCAGTCGCTGCAATCACTTGCCAAGATAGAACCAGACGAGTCCAAGAGATTCAAAAGTGCATTTGCCATGGCCCAGACGATGGGGTTGACAAAAAAAGTACTTTTCGACAGTGCCCAGCGCTATGCCAATGTGCTTGGGGAGGAAGAAAAGAAGTTTGCCGAAGCCTTTGTAAAACAGAAAGCAGCACAGGTCACCAATCGCGAAAAGAAAATCTCTTCGCTCCAGCAAGCCATCCAGCAAAAAGAAGCAGAAATCAAAAAGCTTCAAAAAGAAATAGGGATACACCAGAAGGAGTTGGACAACATAGAGTCCGAGATGGCTAAGTCCATGGAGAAGGTCCAATCGACGCGGGATCACTTTTACGGTTCTTACAACCTCGTCCTTGACCAGATAAAGAGCGATATGGATAAAATCAACTTGTACATTGAATAACTTCACAGCAGTCGGCCTTTCTTATATTCATATCGGTTTTAGAAAGGAACCAATTGTATCAGGGACTCTTGCAGGGATTTTGATGGATGCGCTGAAAACCGCATTTTTACACCTAATTACATCTAAGGAAAATGGACGCTGATTACAAACCCAAATCTTTCTGGCGTCGTCCGGAAGGCGTGACAGGAGCAATCGTTCTTGGTGCCATCCTGATAGGGGGTGGATACCTCTTGGTCAATACCTTGCCTGCTATTTTAGCGCTGACTTCATCCCTGCTCGGACTAGCCGGAATGATCATCGTACTTGGTGTCATCATTTTCATGGCACTCGACTCAAAGGCGCGCGGCTTGGTGTGGTACCTATACAAAAGCCTGATGAGATGGATCACAGGCATCTTCGTACAAATAGATCCCATAGGCATACTGAAGAGCTATGTGGACGAGATGACGGCCAATCTCAAAAAAATGAATAAACAGATTCTCAAGTTGAGGGGACAGATGCACAAGCTTAAGGAGCTTATTCTCAACAACCAGAAAGAAATTCAGAACAATCTCACAGAAGCGAGTAAGGCGAAGGAAGTGAATAAAAAATCCATGGTTATCCTGAAGAGCAGAAAAGCAGGAAGGTTGCAGGAGTCCAATATGAAGCTGGAAGACCTTTACAAGAAAATGGAAGTCCTCTATAAAGTCTTGAAAAAAATGTATGAGAACTCGGAAATCCTGAAAGAAGATGTGGCTGACCAGGTCGAGATCAAAGAGCAGGAACTGAAAGCCATGAAGGCCAGTCACAGCGCTATGGCCAGCGCCATGAATGTCATTCGGGGTGATTCGGACAGACGACAGATGTTTGAAATGGCACTCGAAGCCGTAGCCGATGACGTAAGCGCCAAAGTGGGCGAAATGGAGCGTTTTATGGAAATGTCAGAAAGCTTTATGGCTTCTATAGACCTACAGAACGGCATATTCGAAGAAGAAGGACTTCGCATGCTCGAACAGTGGGAAAAGGAAGGTTCCTTGCTTTTGCTGGATAAAAAGGAAGCCTTATTCCTTGAAGAGCCACGGGAAGACGTGCTCGACCTCAATGAGTCCATGGTAAGCAAGGAACGGGTAGAAAGGGTCAATCAATACGATTCCCTTTTTGAATAAACAATTGTAAGAATCCGTTCAGTCTAACTACTGATGCTGCATGGTCTATGATCTCGTCCGAAAGTGGGGCGCAATTGTCCCAGCGATATTATCAGGCTTACGTCCGAATTCAGGAGTCATAGACGAACTCTGTTTTAAATTAATGACGTTATTTGAATAAAAATTCTCCAATGGCAAGACGAAGATTGACCATGTTCTCCAAATTGCTCATCACTATCCTGATTGTAGGTGCCATAGTCTATGGCGGTTATTACCTCCTCAACAAGACGACACTGGGGCAAGAGCTTAAGCAGCAAAGTGAAGAAAGGATGGCCGAAAGCACTTCGGGCAGCGATGCCGTTTCTACCCCAGGAAATACCGGGACGGACGATGTATTAAAAGTGCAAATACTACCCTGGGGAGGTTTTGCGCCGGGACTTTATTACAATGGCGGTATCAAACACTCCAGTCGTTCGAGATTTTTTAAAGATCACGGCGTAAAGGTGGAATTTGTCATCATTGACGATTTTGCTTCGGCACGGCAAGCCTGGAAGGTGGATGAAGTACCTGTCATGACCAATACGGCTGATGGCGTCCTGTTGGAATACGAAGGAATCAAAGATTACAACCCAGAGATTTTTCTGCAGACGGACTGGTCGCGAGGTGGTGATGTTATCATTGCCCGCAGGGGCATTGGCACGATCAATGACCTCGGGGGTAAGAAAGTGGCCGTTACACCGAACACACCGTCGATGACCTACCTTGCCATGGCGCTCAATACGGCCAATATGCGCCTCAGAGATGTCCAGATAGTAGAGGCGCCCGACAATCCAACAGCGGCAACAATTTTTAACTCTGGTTCTGTCGATGCCGCTGTCGTTTGGAGCCCTTCTCATTTTGAATCATTGGAAGTTGTCAAAGGTTCTTCCATCCTACAATCCACGCGTGATGCCGCATATGCACTCGCGGGTATCTTTTATGCCAAAAGGGACTACATAGAGCGAAACATCGACCAATTCCAGGCCTTTTACGAGGGTTGGATGCGTGCGGCGGCAGAGATCAACAGTGATGAAGATAACAGGCTTCGTGCTGCAACCATTCTCGGTGAGACATTTGATCTTCCCACCGAAGACGCCATGGGCATGATGTACGATGCCTACCTTTGCACCCACGGGGACAACGTGAATTATCTCGGACTGAACAGGGATTTCCAGGGAATGACCGGATCACAGCTTCATCAGAATACAGCCAACCTGCTCGTCACCCAGGGAGTTATTTCGCCCGATATCCCGAATTTTCGCTCGATCATCAATACGAAACCCGCTCAGCGGACCAATTTGACCGGGGACATTCATGCGTCAGAAGCGGGGATTGAATTTTCACCCCCGACCGAAGAAGAAATATCGGCGCCTGCTTTGTCGACCAAGCCTGTATCCATCAACTTCAGTACTGGAAGCGCTACCTTAAGCGAAAATGCCAAGACCATCATCGATCTGCAATTTGCCGACATAGCGAAAACCTATGCGAGCAATCGTATAAGGATCGAAGGAAATACAGATAATGTAGGGGCCCGCGATATGAATATGAACCTTTCGCGGGCAAGGGCCAATGCGGTGGCCCAGTATCTCAGCAGTGCTTATGGAATCTCGTCCAACCGATTCATCATCGTGGGCAATGGACCTGACAATCCTGTACCGGGATGTGAGGCCAACCAGGATACCGCCTGCAGGGCTAAAAACAGGAGGACAGATTTTCAGCTTGTGGCTTCCGGCGAATAACTCATGGCGTTTTATCGTCTCAACCGGCAATTACAAGGCAAAAGACTCTTACTTTACGAGTTGGCAGGCTTTGCCTTGATTCTCCTCGTTTGGTTCTTAATAACATTGGGAGAACAACCCCTGATCACCAAAGGGATACTTCCTTCTCCCAGCCAAGTAATCAATGCCTTTGGAGAACTGTTTACCAATAATGGACTGGTGCCCAATTTCTTTTACTCTCTGGGGCTGAACCTGGGAGGGTATGTCGAGGCC
>JBFKOL010000295.1:0-5641 GCA_041628815.1 Saprospiraceae bacterium
CGGAGGCATAGGCCCTGACAGCATAACTAAACCGGTTCTCCAGGTATTGGGGAATGGTAAAAATCTTGTTCTTCAGATAGTAGGGGAGAAAAAATACAGCGAAAAGAATAAGAATAAGTACGGCCATCCACTCATAGCTGTAGACCGAAAATCCGTCTTTGTATCCGGCACCCGCCAGGCCGACCAAACTGTTGCTGGACATATTGGAAGCGAACAGGGAAAATCCGATCAACGGCCAGGTGAGCGATCTCCCCGCAAGGAAATAGTCTTCAGCATCTTCGTGTTTGCGACCGAAATAAAATCCGAGCCAAACGACAAAAATGAGATAGAGCACCACGATCGTGGCGTCGAGTGTGGTCAGGGTGAAATCCATAGCTATCTCTTAGGCCGCTAAAATAAAAAAATTTAACTGAGCCTTTTCATTGCGAGATGGCTTCGAGTTCAGCATTGAGTCCAACGATTGCTGTCCTCAATCGGTCTAGTCTTTCGGTATATGAGTCTATGGCTTTCTTTTCAACTTCGAGGTGGGTGTCGAACTTTTGAAAATTGTAGTCGATTCTCTCCTTGATGCGGGCAATATAGGCTTTCAAGCTATTGCTAACATCCGTATTAAAGAGGTTTCTTCCTTTTTCGACTTCCGATTTGAAATCATTGATGATCTTTCTTCTTTTAAAACCGAGAGATATTCCTGCGAACAAAAGTCCTGCAGTTGTCAATACACCCCCTGTAATATCAAAAACCATCCCATTGGTTACAGCTGCCAGGATGACGCCCACGGCGGTAATTCCACTGGCAGCAGCAAGATTCGGGGAGATCGATTCGCTCGCATTGGCGAGCTCCTTGTCGTAAAAGTTTTCGGTATCGTTGAGGAAAGAGGAAAAGGATTGCTGGAGTTCCTTCAGCACATTGGCTCTTTTCTCCGCTATGTCGCTGAATATTTCGTGGTCGTCGCGCAGTACAGTCGTACTGTTACGGATTTTGAGATCCACCATCTTTCCCATCTGCTGGATGCTGTCGGCAATATCGACGACACCATCGTTGAGCTTATTTTTCAGCTTGTAGTTAAGGTCGTTTTCCAGGTCCTTTAGCAATTTGTCTAACCATTCCTTGGGACTTTCCTTCATACCGAAAGTGGCACCAAAGGACCGCGAAATCATTGGAATAAAACCCAAGCCTCTTTTGATCTCGTCCACTTTTGGATGTGTGACCTTTGCATATTCAGCCACCAGGTTTTCAATGAGCACATCGACTTGTTTGGTGGACTTACCGGCATGTTCTTCAAGTGTCGTTATGATGTCTTCCCTGAAGGTGGAATCCACTTCATATTGCCTTCGCCTCACTTCAAGCCCGGAATCGATCTTGTCGTGAATATTGAGAAGTGTACTGAGGTTGTTTTGCTGTTTCAGCACTTGTGCCTTTCCTCCCAGTATCTGTTCATTGATATACACTCTGAGCGGTCCGAATCCACTTTTTGCTTTATCACCGGCCTGTTCCTGCTTAGCGGAGACACAAAATACCTGAGGTTCTTCGATACCCTTTTTTCTTGCGTGGTCCTCTACACCCTTTTTATTGATGGCCAGGTCGTGGTCATCGAGCAGATCTTTTTGCTGCAGAACGAAGATTACCTTTTTCCACCACTCGTCGCTGATGTAATCGAAAAATTTCCAGGCTGATTCGCGATAGGGGTTTTTTGCTTCGAAAACAAATACAATAAGATCTGCCGACGGCACAAAGCGCTCTGTAATCTCCTGGTGGTGTTCGATGATGGTATTGGTACCTGGTGTGTCAACGATGGCAATTTCCTTGAGAATTTCTACCGGCTGGTACAGCTTCTTAAGATATTGATTGACAATGATCTCACTTTCTTCTTCAGCGTACAGTATTTGCTGTATGGTGTCGGTCATGGGTGAAGGAGCCACCCGGCAGATATCCTTTTCACTTTCCAGCAGCGCGTTGATAAAACTGCTTTTTCCTGCCTTTACCTCGCCGACGATGACAAAGAGATAGGGGTCTTCAATGTGTTGCCGGATATCGCTGCTCGTTTCAATCAACTGCTCATGACCTATGTCTTCGGTCAACTCGACAAACCCTGACGCCAATGCTGTGACCTCAGATTTGATATGTTCGATTTGATCATTTTTGGAGACCCTCATTACACATAGTTTCAAGAGCCCGTTGAAGTACTATGATGGATTCTGGCCCGGCACAGAACAACAGGTCTATTATACTCAAATGTGGAATGAAGGTATTTGTTTCATCAAAAACATGGACATATTCGAAGGAATAATTACAAAGATCGGATACTTCCACGGGCCTTATGCAGTTGCGAAGATCGACAAGACCTGTTCCCACCTCGTCGACGAATTCGGTCGTAAATGCATGTTGAATGGGTAATTCCATTTTTGAAACGGACCACTCGAAGAGTGCCTTGTTCAATGTAAAAAGATATGTTTGGTGTTGTTGGAATACCGAAATCAATTCATCAGCGTAAAACGAAAAGTAAGGCGATCGACCGTAGCATGCCTTCAATTTATTGCGAAAGTCACGCAACCAGTCGCAGTCATTCGCGATGGCCACCTTCGTGATCGGTTGTTGCTCATTTTTCCCTTTTTTCAAAGGGATGCTAAAAAGTACCGGACCGTTCGGCCCCATCAAGTGGATGCGGTTGCGAAAGGAGCGTTTCTGGTAGTTTTCGAACTGTTCAAAAAGAATCTTTTTATGCAATATGCCCTTGGTGTAAACACAAAGGGGAGGCAAACATTGCAGTTCAATCAAAAACATGTACAATAATATGTGCTCTTGAGGAGAAAAGAAGGGCTTTCGGCAGGCAAAGACAGAGGTGATGCCGATCTTTGGTTTGAATTGCTGTGATTTCCCATGTCAGGATATTGTGAGAGCTACATTTTCAGGCGAATACCATTGCGCCTGATCCCCGATTCCCACACCAAAAATAGTCGTACAGTAGTGATCATTCCTGCTGCAGAAGAAGAACAACTTCTATTACCGTTGCAATCGCTCCTGGATAATCGCGACTTTGAAGGCCCGGTAGATTGCATAGTACTGATCAATGAGCCGGAAAATGCAACGCAGGATGTACGTAATTTGAACCTTGCCGCTTACAAGAAGGCTTGTACATTTTCCGAGGAATATTCAGATAGATCCATCCGGTTTCACATTGTGTACGTTCGAAAAATACCGGTAAAACTTGCAGGTGTGGGCCTAGCCCGAAAAATAGCCATGGATGAAGCTTGTTCGATTCTCGAAGATAGATCCGGAGGTATGGAATTACCGATTTGTTCATTGGATGCTGACTGTGAAGTATCACCAAATTATTTGTGCACCATACAAGGGTTGTTCACGAGACAAAACCGGATGGACCTTCTCAACATGTATTTCGAGCACCGATGGAGTTCGCCACAGGAAAGGGAGGCCATTCTCCAATATGAATTACATCTCCGTTATTATATTCAGATGCAAAGAAAGGTTGGTTTACCCTTTGCTTATCACACCGTAGGCAGCTCTTTTGCCGTCCGGAAAGGTGCCTACCGGCGTATGGGAGGTATGAATACCCGCAAGGCAGGTGAAGACTTCTATTTTATTCACAAATTCACCAAGCGAAACTCTGTCGCAGAGACGTCCAAAGCCATCGTTTTCCCTGCTGCACGCCCTTCCCTCCGGACACCTTTTGGTACGGGCCGTGCTGTGTCACAGATCATGTCAGGGGGGGGTGTTTTCCTTACCTATCACCCGGAATGTTTTAAAATACTGAAACAATTCATTGCCCGTATACCGGACTTTTGGCGTTGGCCGGACGTGCAGACGACCATAGATGGTCTATCACCTGTGCTAAAAAATTATCTCGATTCTAAAAATTTTGCCCAGGTCTTGACCCGGTTAAAGTCCAATTCGACCAACCCCCTCACTTTTTCGAAAGCCTTGTTTCAATGGTTTGACGCATTTCGCCTGGTGAAATTCTTGCATTATGCAAGGGATCATGGATATCCAACTATAGAAGTATCAGAGGCAATCCAACTTTCCGGACTTTGTGAAGGTCTGCCGGAAAATTCTTCTGCTTCTGCTTTGCTCGGGTGTTTGAGGCAAAAGGACCGGAATTCTTCCTATAACGGTCTCAATGTAATGCAGGCTTTATGGGAAGGTCGTTGATTACTTCTGCTTCTTGTGTCATCCACCAATCAAGTCTTTCATACACGTTTTCAGGAGCGAAATAATTCAAAGCCATCTTGACAAAAATGTGGCCGTGTTTGGCTTCTGATGTCCAAAGCATTTTATAGAATGATTTCAATTCAGCATCTTCAAGCGCATCGGCTACGAGCCTAAACCTTTCCGCACCCCTGGTTTCGAGTGCGGATGCGATCAACAACCTGTCGAGGAATCGCTCTTCCCTCCCGGAATGGCATTTTTTGATAAGTTTGCTTACATACGGGTCTTCTCCAATAGAATGCCTGAGGGATATACCTCGTCGGGCCATAATTTGATAAACCTGTTGAAAATGTTCCAGTTCCTCGATTCCGGTTTCGATCAATTCCGGAATGATCTCGGTACGATCGGGGTATTTCGCTACAAAACTCATGGCCATGGCAGAAGCCTTTCGTTCACAATCTGCATGGTCCTGAAGGAATGCGTCAAAGTCGCCCATTACCGCCTCTAACCATTCCTTTTTACTTGCTATTTTGAGATCGAGGTTTGCTTTCATGGTTACTTGTTATACTGTTGTCCTGTTGTCCTGTTGTCCTGTTGCCCTGTTGCCCTGTTGCCCGGCTGTCTCATCTTTAATTCCTTGAATCAATAAAACAACTTAAACGTTTTATAGCAATCAAACGCAGTAATCTTACGCTGATGACTTAAACTCGAAAGTCAGGTTACCTAAACTACTTAAACGAATTAAACATCTTAAACTAAATCTTAATATTTGGCACGATGATTGCCTATATAAGTTTGTTCGTTTTCATCTTAAGAAAATTAGTTAATAAGGTTACGAAAAGTGTTTGCAAAAGTGTAAACACTTTTTTTTATAGGGTCCTGAGGAATGCCAGGTACGCCAACAGGATAAAGAGAAGGGTCAATACGATGGCAATCAGGACAAAATTTTTCTCTGACTTCCTATTTTTTCTGGCTAGGCGACGCTTTCTTCTGGATTGTGACATAAGTCCAAGTTCTTGTACTGATCTAATATAAAAAATACCCGGATTTTATCTCCACTGAGCGTAAAATTCTACGATACGGGGATCCACTAGGATGTCTGATGGCTGAAGGGGCTTTCGCAGTTGTAATCCTTCGAGGGTTGTACAACGGCTTAAGGCTACGTAGGATTGTCCCGACTCGAACGCACCGCGGCCCATATCCAAATAGACATGGTCAAAGCTTTGTCCTTGGCTTTTATGTATAGTAACTGCCCAGGCCAATTTTAGCGGATATTGTGTATAAGTGCCAATTACTTCCGTATGAAGGCTTTTTTCTTTGGTTTTCCAATCATACCGGATCATTTCCCAGGTATACCGGCCAACATTTACGTCTTGTCCATTTTCGTCGTCATCGAGATAAACCCTTACTTCATATTCGTCGAGGTAGGAAATAGTTCCGATTGAGCCATTTACATATCTCTTATCAGGATCATTGCGAA
>JBFKOL010000296.1:0-5617 GCA_041628815.1 Saprospiraceae bacterium
CGAAAAACACCAGGTCACCTATTGCAGCAGGAAAGGCCCACCCAAAGTCGAGGTTAAGATCGCAGGAAGAGCATGCAGAACCATTGATCGAACTGATATTACCCGAGGTGATAACAATTTCGTAAATGGTCGGCGTGGTGGCCAACGCATCTTCTCCGTATAAGTCATCGGGCAAATCTGTATCAGTGCTATCGACGATCACCTGGTACTTGCCATTGGGCAGATCCGCGAAGAGATACAAACCATTGATATCAGATGTATCATAACGGACGGTGGTATAAGTCCCGTTATTATCGAGATCCGATTTCAACTCGACTGTGATATTTGGAATTCTCGATTCAAAAAAGTCCACAACCTGGTCACCGTCACCATCAAGCCAAACCACATCTCCAACTTCCCCGGTACCGACTGGGTAATAACCAAAGTCGATGTCGGTGATGGAAACACCTGAAACGAGTACCATTCCGCGATGATCTCCATCGCCTTCCGGGTCTTCTGTGGTGGGAAAGGATGGAGGATTCGTTATTTCAACGAAGTAGTTTCCATCGGCCAAAACCGTGAAAACATAATTCCCTGAGCTGTCGGTTGTAGTTGTGGCAACAGCAGGATCAATGCTGTAGTTTAGCATAGAATCCAGGTCAATGTCCTGGTACAGCCGAACAATCAAATTGGCCAATCCCGCTTCTCCTGCATTTTGAATGCTATCCGCATTCCAGTCCTCGTATACTGTACCTGAGATCGTTTTGGGACCATCCAGGCTGAAACCGAAGTCCAGGTTAAACTGAAACTGTCCGCCGATCAAACTGAACGATTGTGAAATGTGATCGGGAGGGTCCGAGTCATCCGGGTCAAATCGCGCGGTCCAAAAGTCTCCCGGTGGAGGTGTGGGCAAGGTCGAAGTATCGATCACGACGTAATAATTGTTATCAGGAAGGTTACCAAACTGAAAATCACCGGCTGCGTCTGTCAGCGTAAATAAGAATAACATGTCATTCGCGTCAAAACATGCATCTCCACCACAGTTGTATAGATTTACTCGGACGAGTTCTATTCCGGGTTCAGGAGCGTCTGGAGAACCATCCTTGTTGACATCATTCAGGACATTTCCCCTGACTGCATTGGGTACCTGGTACCCAAAATCGGCAGTGAGGTGATCGTTGGCACTGGATATCACCACCGTCGTCATGTCATCGGGGATTCCATCCGGGTCATAGGTTTGTACGGCAGTTCCCGGAATAGATGCTACATCGATGGTAATGGTATAGGCGCCGTCCAGAAGACCTTCAAAAAGATACATGCCCAACGTATCTGTCACAGTGCTGATGGTATCTCCTGCAGGATAAAAAACGCCATCTATGGTCAAGTCGACATTCGATACCATCCAGACGATTACTTCCGGTACTCCCAGGCCCGTATTTGAATTCCATACCAGATCACCAATACTGCCCGTACCGACAAGGGTGGTATAAGCCGTATCCACTGCGTCATTGGCCGGCAGGTTATTGGCATAGAAAGCATTGGTGACACTAGCAATGTTGGCAAGGGTTTCTCCCGATACGGTCGGTTCAAGGCCCTCAAAGGTCAATGAAATCCTTCGCACTTGCCCTCCGTCCAATAATCCCGTATTGTTCCAAAAGATCTCCCCGGTCGTTTCATTGATAGAATCAGGATTTACCGAGGCAAACAAAAAATCCATCTGGGCCGGATTGTAAGAGTCCTTCAGTGGGACCGTCAAGATGGATGAGTTGATGGAAAATGGGGCTGAAAGATCGGTACAGGTAGGATCGTCGACGGTAATCTTGGCAAATATGGCATCTACTTCGAGGTCCATTCCGTCCCAGCCATTACCTTGTTGGTTTTCGGTGAACATACCAAATTCCATTTGATCCAGGTCCGTCCAGGAGGATATATAGGATGTTATATCCCAGTAATAATAGTCAGTAGCCGGCGAGAAGTCACTATTGATTAAAGATACCGGTATATAGTTAGCTGCTGTAAACGTTCCATTTTGATACAACATGGTCCCAATGTCGTCATCAACCATATCAAAGGTTACCTCAAAATCAAATACTGCCTCCACTTTTACTATATTCCCACAAGGCGTAAAGGGATCAAAGCCTTTCAGTAATTGATGGCCTGGAGATGCCGGCCACCCGGCGCCTTTGTATTTGGACCAGTTGGTCAGTGTCGCGATAGTTCCATCATCAAGTCCGGTGGCATTGTTAGGCAACAGCCAGTCTGCACCGTAAGCAGGGTTGTTGGTAGCAGAAGGTGTAAAGACCTCAGCACCCGTTGCACCGGTTTGTATTTGGTTAAAGATATCTATGGTATAAGAAATGTATTGACCTTCGTAAGCCGGGTCTCCACTGGTTAAATTTTTGTCGACTTTAAGCGGCTGCATGAATCCGAAATCGCGTGTTAGGTCATCACCTCCGAGAATGGAAGATCCCAAGACCGGTGACTCCGAAGTCAGTCCTGCCCCTTGCGGCAAATCCGGATCGCCAATATCCACTTTTACCACAAAGTCAGCGTTGGGCAAGCTGTCGAAAGAGTAATACCCGTTGGCATCAGATGAGGTATTCAATAAGAAAATATCACCGGTTGATACTGTGCTGTCCATGTCCGCATCATAGTACAAGGACAGCATAATATTGGCAATACCAGTTTCATCACCATCCATAATACCATTTCCCGCTATTCCGGTAGTGCCCCCATCATCTAGAAATATACTGTCACCAATGGTGAAGATTCCTTTGATCAGGACGGTGTCGTAGGCAAATATGAACGGATCGCCATTGCCCACCCGGAGCTTTGCCTCATCAATGACAAAGGGCAAGGTATAGGTACCACTCGGAGCAATTACCTTGAATGTAGGTGTAACGCACATGCTATCAGGCAGATTCTGGTCGAGTCTCCATTCAATGTCGGTAACGGTGGAAGCAGGAGGTTCTGAGGTGGTCCATGTAATACCATTGTCGGTGGAATAAAATATCGTGGCAGTAATACCCAGCGGAAAGTTATTGTTGGCGGCCGCACTACCCGCCTGGTATACGGTGCCCTCCGGGATACTGTCTGCAATAATCAATGGCAGATTAAACTGGATCGCACCCAGCTCTTTGTCCGCGTAGTTGCACAATTCAACGGCAAATTCGATTTGTTCGTTGAGCGAAGCAACGGCAGGTCCCATCACATCGAGGGTGGCATTTGGAATTTCTGCCTGCGGCCCCCCAAGGGTGATGCCAAAGTCACCACTGTATTTTTCATTGTTGGCCCCCGATGCTACGGTCTGGTAAGGAGTTATAATAGATGAACACGGAGCTGACAACGGGACATACTGGTAGTAGACCAATCCGACTGCACCATTGTTGTCTGGAAGATAGGTATGGTACAATTGGTCGGTAAAAACAAGGACCTGTTCACCTCCGGCTTTCAGAGAAATGATGAGTACACCATAGGTCTTTACCAGTCTGAAACAACACGGATCAAAAAGATCGGGATTTCCGACAGTCTGCAAAAAGACATTTTGATCAGGTATCAGATCTCCGTCATTGTCATAACCTTTGTTGATATTACCCATATCGTACCATATGCCTTCTATGGTAAAGGCGCATGCGGCGTATTGCAAAGAGGTGTCAGGTCTCCATCCAAGAGAATCCTCAAAAATTTGCAAATATTCGTCGGGAACCTTTGCTGTACCATTGGGCCAGGCTTTGTTGGCTGCTGCTGAAAGCATGTCCCTCATATAGGTGCGCTGGGTAACGTCTACAGCCAGAGGTGTTCCGTTGTCATTGGCAGTAGCCCAACCGTCGTATTCTAGGTACAAATCATCCGCCAGCGTGTTTTGACCTGCAACACTATTTCCAGCCGTATCTACAACCGGGTATTCGATCAACCAATACTGAACCGAACACTCGCCTGCGGCCAGGTCACCGACGTACCTCTCCCCGTTTGTTTCATCGCAATCTCCGACATTTTCGAATGAAAACGTACCACCATATGTTGCTTCACTGACAGTCCTCGAAGGATAAATACCAGGTGTCATTGCCATAAAGTCCCCTGCATAGATCCATACGTCAGTCATATCATCCGTTCCGTTGTTGCAAACCTTTACAGCCACGTGGGCGCTTCTTGGTCCCGATAAAGGGTCGTTGGAATCTACGGCAAAATTAGCGGCAGATAAGGTCTCTATACTGAGGTCACCGTCTACGGGACCAGGTAATACCAAACCAGTGGCGAAACCTATGTGAAATGAATAGATCCACAGAATAACTACGACAACAGTATCCCAAAAAATTCTTGATACCATGATCAACAGCGCACGGATTGATTTACAATGGTGAAGTGCAGATCATAAATATAAAATTTTTCTATATAAAAAAATTTGTAATGTGTAAAATCTTGATAGAGTTTAACGAACTGGGTATGGGTTACCTGTTGCGGGTTATCAGTTGCGGGTTACCTGTTGCGGGTTGCCAGTTGCGGGTTGCCAGTTGCGGGTTGCCAGTTGCGGGTTACTAATTAAAACCTGTATTATGCCGCTAAGGCTCTAAGTTGTAATAGCTAGGACTTAATCTGACGATTTGTAACCGATAAAATCATACAGCTGTCAGATTAAGTCGTGACTACTTCATCTAAGTACAGGGCATGCCACTTAAACCAATTAGTTTCTCGGTATCAGTCCGAACTCCACTCTTCGGTTAAGCGTTCTTCCGCTGATGGTCTGGTTGGTAGCGATCGGTCGCGATTCACCAAAACCGGCATAGCTCATCCTTTCGGCTGCAACGCCACTACTGATCAGGAAGTTGTAGCATGCCCTAGCCCTGATCTCCGACAATCGCTGATTTTCTGCTGCATCGCCCACATCATCCGTATGACCCTCGATGGACAGGTTGAAGTCGGGATACCTAAACATGATCTCGGCAATTTGCGTAAGGATATTGAAGGATTCGGCCTTGATCTCCGCCTTGCCGGATTCAAACTGTACGGATCGCATGGCAATTTCGAGGATACGTCTGTCGCTCGGTGCAATTTCGGGGCAGCCACCCAGGTCGACAGGACCTGCCGTATTTGGACAACGGTCCCTGCTGTCATCGATGCCATCACCATCGGTATCGGGACAGCCATTGTATACCGGAAGCCCCGGTCTTCGTGGACAACGGTCGTTCTTATCGGGTACTCCATCGCCATCAAAATCAGCTTCTTCTGAAGTCAGATCGACAGTTCTTCCCTCGGGACAGCCAGCATTGGCAGGTGTACCAGCCTCTTCAGGACAGGCGTCCAGGCTATCGTCGATACCGTCACCATCCGTATCCGGACATCCACTGTACAGTGACAGTCCTGGGCGGTTAGGACATTTATCAACCGTATCTGGTATGCCGTCGCCATCTGTATCCTGATTGGCCTCTGGGCATCCGTTGTTCAGTGCAGAACCCGGACTTGACGGACAACGATCCTGAGCATCCGGCACCCCGTCGCCGTCGGTATCGGGACAACCAAGTGTATTTCGCGGTCCTGGCACATTGGGACATTCATCGAGATTGTCTGGTGTGCCATCGCCATCTGCATCAATTTCCGGACATCCACCATTTGAGGCGGGACCTGCCACTGTAGGGCAGCG
>JBFKOL010000297.1:0-5613 GCA_041628815.1 Saprospiraceae bacterium
CCGGGAATGGATGGTATTGAAATATGTAGAAGGTTAAGAAAAAAGAACATTGAAACACCCATTATTATGCTCACATCAAAAAACCATGAAATCGATCGCGTCGTGGGACTCGAAATTGGAGCTGACGACTATGTGACCAAACCATTTAGTCCGCGCGAACTCCAGGCCCGTGTGAAAGCTATATTGAGAAGAGTCACCAGAGATAGTCGGGGTAAGAAAATCAACACATATAAATTTGATGATTTATTCATTGATGTTGATCGCTATAAGGTATTCAAAAAGGGAGACGAGATCAGGCTGACCGCACTTGAGTTCAATCTATTGAAGTTTTTTATCGAAAACAACCACAAAGTTTTAACCCGGGATGAAATTGTTGATGCCGTATGGGACAACGATGTAATGGTTGAACTCAGGACCGTCGATACGCACATCGCACATTTGAGAAAGAAACTAGAAGACGACCCGGCCAATCCAAAATGGATATTGGGTATCAGGGGAGTGGGGTATAGGACCGGATTTGAATAATTGAACAAAGGATAGAAATACAAACATCAATGATATCATGGAATGATGAGATCCTTTCTGTGTCATATAGCTGAATATTCTCTTGGAATTGTGCCAGTGCTAGTTCTTTGCCTTGTTACAGATGTTTCATTGATGGCGCAACCGGGTGAAGAATTGCTCAGTGCGGCAATCTATGAAGAAGAAATCAGAGGTGATCTGGAAAAAGCTATTGAATTGTATTCCAAGATCATTGAAAATACCGCCAACGATAGGAAAATAATGGCAGAGGCTTATTATCGATTAGGTTTCGCACACGAAAAACTCGGCACTAAAAATGCGGTTTTTTACTACGGTGAATTGATTGCAAAATTTGAGGATCAGCCGTCAATGGTGAAAAAAGCCGAAAGTAGACTTAAAGTGCTGACGAAGTCTCAGCGTGCTTACAAGGCATCCAACCTTAGCTTATTCCCAAGTGAACAGGAGGACATACTTATAACCTCGAAAGTGTTCTCACTTGCGGATTTTTATGGAACCATCTCCCATGATGGGCAATATTTTTCGTTTGTCAATTGGGAAACTGGTAACCTAGAATTGTTTGACCGCACTACAGGAAGGTATATAGGGTGCAGCACTGGAGCAGATTACAACATGGGTAATTGGGTAGACCGCTCCATTTGGTCACCGGACAATAAGAAAATACTTTTTTGCTGGATTCAACATTCGGTAAATAGTCAGTTGAAAGTTTTTGATGTGCAAACCGATGCGGTAAGCGAACTTACCCCAGTTTACGAAAACGCCATTTTATGGCCTCTTGAATGGTCTAAGGATGGAGCGTTTGTTCTCTGTTCGTTTTACGACAGGATGAGCGAAACATATTCGGTGGTTTTGGTTTCCGCAGTGGACGGTAATATGCTGACCATCAAGAATTTCGAAAAAGGGGAAAAATGTGGCAATTGCCTGATGAGTTTAAGCCCTGACGCAAAGTATATCATTTATGACAGGATACCGGATAAAGGTGCATCTGATTTGCATCTCATTACCTCCGATGGCTCTGAGGATAGACCTCTGCTATCCAATCCGTCAAGATTGAGGATTGCCAAATGGTTAGACAATGACAACTTCATCTATTACAACGATGCTTCCGGAGCCAATGCACTTTGGAAAGCTTCATTGACTAAAGAAAAGCGAATAGCCAGTACTGAATTAGTCAAAGAAGGACTCACCCCGGAATATTTTCCGGTTGGTTTGACCGATGAAGGAACTTTCTATTATTTACAATCCAGCAACATAGGGGATATCTTTACATGTGATTTGGATATAGTGTCGAGGAATCTGGAGCCATCGATGAGAGTCATGTCTGACAATCCACAATCGCGCTTCAGCCCCTTTTGGTCTCCCGACGGTCTCAAATTGACATATTTTAGAGCCCATGATGCGTTTCTTGGCTATCACGACATAGTCATTCTTGATCTGCAATCTGGTAATGAACAGACACTGAGTTTTGAACTTTCACAAATAGAACGAAGATTTGCACGAGAACACAACGGAGGCTGGTCTCCGGATGGAGATAAGTTGATTTTTTCTTATTGGGATTTTCACAGTCCGCAAGTTATACTTGTCGATCCTATCACTGAAGAATACGAAGACATCCAAGTGAATTCATGGGAAAAAACTTCCGGTAAAAAAGGGGAAATATATTACATCAATGTAGATACCACCAGATCAACCGTTGAGAAATTTATTCCAGCCAATGGCGAAAAAACAATCATTTATACAAGTACTTATTTGTATGTAGACCACTTGAGCGTTTCCAACAAAGGAGACAAACTTGCTTTTGTTGTACGTACATCTTTATCTGCACATGGCTCTGACCACCTAAAGATTGTGGATTTAGAAAATGGAATTACGAATGAGTTGGTAAGTTTCAATGGGCGTAATAGGATCTCTGATTTTGCAGGATTAAACTGGTTGCACAATGACAAAGAAATTCTCTTGTCCGTGACAACTAAGGAACAATCAATCCAGCAGCTCTACTCCGCAGATGTCAATACAGGTACTCTTGTGCCCATTGGAGATGCCATCAAAGGAGAAGATAATTATATGAGAGCGATCCGATTGCACCCAACTGAAAATAAACTTTGTTTCGGTCGTCTGAGAATGGTCAAGAATATTTGGTCGCTGGAGAATTTACACTGATGGTAAAATGTGCTGGAACTGAAATTCAAATTGCCAGGTATTCATTGTTATCATTTGTGATTCTGTTACTTCTATTTGGTGCCAATGTTTCTTTTGCACAAAAAAATATTCAACCCCGGTTGATTTTCGAGACTGAACACAAACTCCCGAGGATATCACCCGATGGACGTTTTTTTTCATTCATCGATCGGACTACTCGTCATCCGGCCTTGTATGACAGGTTAACGGGGAATTCTCATGACATCAACGCTAATTTGGTTTGGGGAGGAAGGTCGTTGAGCACTGGACAATCCATATGGTCCCCAGACAGTAAATACGTCATTTTTTATTGGGTAGAGAACGGTATCTCCAGTCTGAAACAATTGGACATAAAAACCGGGGTCCACCGAGACTTGACGAATGCCAATGGTGATCCAATCCAAGCCTGGCCTGTCGACCATTCCCCGGATGGGAAACATCTATTAGGCATATTTGGTCCTGAAAAGACAGCCTATTTTGGTTTGATCCCGATAGCCGGTGGTCATTTGGATACACTTGACTTTACGGGTCATGCTTTTAAGAGCATATCACCGGATGGGTCTAATATCCTTTATGATAGTCGCACCGAAGACTACGATCATGAAATCAGCATTTATTCGCTCGCAAAACGTAAATCTGCGCTACTAATTTCTTCTTCCCGACCTGAGCACATAATGACCTGGATAGATGACAGCAGTTTTGTGTATGCCGTTGTTGGCGAGGCAACCAACGAAATTTGGAAGGCGGAACTAAACGACGAACTGCAAGTCATAAGCCGGGAAAAATGGTCCGATCAAATGAGGGGATGGTATCCCGTTGGAAAAACCAATGATCAGAAATATTGCTATTTCAGCAGAGAAGGCTGGTCCGATGTATTTTACCAGAATATTGATTTACAGGAATTGCAATTTGAAGAAGCACAGTACCAAACTACTATATATGACAATATCCGTATTCGACCAAGATGGAGCCCACAAGGAGATCTAATGATCTATGCAGGCGTATATCCCTCGAAACCGGCTGACTTCGCGATAGAAAGGCGTAATACAACCACCGGAGAAAAAGGAACGCTCAAAGTACCCTTACCGGATCACCTAAACCCTGATAAAGGCCGAATCATTGCTACACCTGACGGATCCAAATTGATCATATCCGTGTTCAATGAATCATCACGAACCAGGGATTGTATGCTTGTAGAGAAATCGGACGGTCAAATCAGCGGTGTGGTCAAGAACTGTCTCTTTCCAAATATTAACTTGAATCATCAGGTATTCTTTGTTTCCGGAACGCATATTGTCAGGTTTGATTTATTAGACGACCACATGGACACCCTATTTTCAAGTGATCAAAGGATCAGTCAGTTGAATATTTCCAATGATGGTAGAATGCTGGCTTTTTATCAAGGCCCTCATGGACAATATGGACTTACGAGTTTGACCGTTCTGAATTGTTTTGAAAAGAACTACAGGACGGTGGTAGAATTGGATAGTCGAAGTCAGTTTACTTTGAGTTCTAAACCAAACTGGTTTCAAGGTGACACTGTGCTCTTGGCATCAATATCCGATAATCCGATGACCCTGCAGCAGTTGATTTTGATTGACATACGGTCCAATGCTGTGCACAAGTTGGAAAAGCCGTTAGAAGTGGGTAATGGTATTATGCAACATATTGATCTTCATCCGACGCAATCCAAAATCACCTACTCCATCATATCAGATATTACAAAAGTCTGGGAAGTAGATTTGAAGTGAAATCGCCCAGTACCGGCTCTTAGGTGCACATTGAAATTTTTTTTCAAATCGAATCATTGACTGACTATGTGATTCCCGAGCTTTTGACTACCTCTCACCTTCCGTAGCAAGTATGCGGATGCTTGCGCCAAAGCTTTAGCGATGGGGTACGGACAGGTTACGGCCAAAAGTATTAGAAGAATCATATGGCCCATTAAACTGACGACAATCATTCAAAATATATAATTGATTGAGGTTTGTTTTCGTATACATATAAGTACTGACTTTTAAGAGTCTCGTTTTGTCAATACTTTTGCACATATGAGTCACCTTGTATTTAGTTTTAGATCATTTACCCGGAATTTCACCGTTCTGGTAGTATTTTTTATTTCGTGTATGTCTTCAAGTCAGGCATGGGGACAGCAATCCACTGACGCCTTCCACAGCATCGTCCTGCAGGTCAAAGGAGTGGGATGCAATGAAGATGTGAAATCCATTGCAGCCAACGTGGAAAAGCTCTGGGGTGTTGTCAAGTGTAAACCGCTCAAGCGAGGTGCTACGACCAAATTCGAAGTGGATTTCGATCCGGGTGCAACATCCAAGCAAGAGATCTATACGGCTGTCGAAAATACGCCTGGATGTAAGGATCCGAAACAACGGCCCTACAAGGTCAAAAACAAGGACCTGTAATAGATGGATCGGTATGGACTGATTTTAGTTTTCCTGCTGACGTGGTCTGGGATTTTATCTGCACAGAGAGTAACCGGTAATGTAACGGACCGTGCTGGTAAGCCTCTGCAGGGAGCCACCCTATTCTGCCCGGATTCTCAGGTGGGTGCCGCTACCGATGAAGAAGGAAATTTCTCAATCAACGAAGACGACCTGGAGCGATTCACCTTGATCGTACAATATGTCGGTATGCAGTCGGACACCCTCATTGTCAATGCCGGCCAACGGGTAGAGATGAGTATGGATCCCATCAATGTCTTAGATGATGTGACGATCAATGCCCGGCGACAAGGTAGTTTTGTTTCCGCAGCCAGTCCCATCAAGACCGAAGTGATCAGCGAAGTGGAGCTGAGCCGCGCCGCGTGTTGCGATCTTGCCGGATGTTTTGGGACAGAGGCGAGTGTTCATTCCACAACCACCAATATCATTACAAATA
>JBFKOL010000298.1:0-5559 GCA_041628815.1 Saprospiraceae bacterium
ATCTGTCCGGCCCGCCCAATTTACACTCGTAATAGTCACCAGGTTTAATTATGCCGATAATATGAATATATTCAATCCATGCTTTCACTTCTTCGATCCTTAAAACGCAAAACCACCATGTCTTCCGGTATACGTAAATACCTCATTTATGCCACGGGAGAACTACTGCTCGTTGCATTAGGTATTCTGATCGCTTTACAGGTGAATAATTGGAATAGCAAGAGGATAGCAAACAATGCTTTCCGTGATTCACTCGAATTGGTTTACAACGCGGTCAAAACAGATCTCGACTGGCTGCAACATTCCGGGATAACGATAGGACAACAAATTGATACGATCAATCGACTTCTACACGATCCTTTGCTTCGAGTCGATTACAAATTGGTGCATAAATTATTTTGGCTGGACTCAGATCCTACTTTCTTTGACAGCGATACCGAATTCCTGTTTACCGGATTAAAAGAAGACATTTCTTCAATGGTTCAAAAAGAGCTGGTCAAAGAAATATCGAACTACGTCAACAATTTGAAATTCTTCATACGTGAAAGTGAACGGAGCCAATCTACGGTATTGACGAAAACCCTTCTGGATCTTGGGATCCCCAATACGTTTCCGTCCTTTGGATATTCCCCGTTGACAGATTTTACCGATTTCAATCCTTCTCAAATGGGTGCAGATGACCTGGATAATTTAAAAAAATTTGTAGGTTCTAAACCATTCAGAAGTGCCCTGTTTTCGCTATTGAATAATAAATCGAAACTTGTAGGATTGATCATTGACAATCTTTCTCAGGACGGCCGATCCATCATGGAAAAAATACGTAATTACGACCCTAAAGTGCTTCTTCTCTACGATGATATTGGTATTGTCGGGAATGCCACAGCCGGCGGATGGGCGCAATCTACTCCAATGTTTATAAGTGATCCGGACCTGGCCCTATGGGAGATCAGGACAGAACTGCAAGATGGTTTCATTAAATTCAGAAACCGCAACAGCTGGAATCAGAATTGGGGCGGTGACCCCACTTTGTCAGGAGAAGCGATGTATTATGGCCGGGATATCCCGGTGCAAAAAGGCTCATACCACATCCGGCTCGATTTGAGTGCCAATCGATATGAAATTACTCCTGCGCAATCTGACGTGAACTAATTCTATCAGTGGGATCTCCTAAGGTCTACCGTGTTGGGATAGTCCTGGTTTTCTGGGACGCGTTTGATTTCGATATGTTGTGTAGGCACCTCCATCTTTTCCACATAGCGGTATGAGCCCTCTGGAGAAGTCGCCGGGTTAATGATAGGTGTACGTTGCCGGATGCTGTGGTTGAAGTCCCAAAATCTGGAGATCCTTCTGCCTTCGGCTTCATAACTGTTGACCGGAAAAGTATCATAATTGCGGCCACCCGGATGTGCCACGTGGTACGTACATCCCCCAATCGATCGCTCATTCCAGGTGTCATATATATCGAATACCAGTGGTACATCGACCCCTACCGTAGGGTGCAGTGCAGAGGGTGGATTCCAGGCTTTATAACGTATACCCGCCACAAACTTGCCCTGGACGGCCGTCGAAGTCAACGGTATATCCACCTGGTTGCACAACAGCTTATAACGCTCTACATTGAATCCTTCAAGGCTCACCTCGACGCGTTCGAGCGATGAATCGACGTAACGAGATGTGCCGGTGCTGGTCATTTCCTCACCCAATACATTCCAAGGCTCGATGGCTGCACGCAATGTAATCCTTGTATCCTTCACCTGGGCTTCTCCCAATATGGGAAACCTGAATTCGAAAAAGGGTGCCAGCCAGTCAGGTTCGAATTTAAACCCGTGAGACCGGATGTAGTCAATGACATCATCCATATCTTCTTTTACGAAGTGATGAATGAGAAATTTGTCGTGTAGCTGTGTGCCCCACCGCACCAGCCTCTGCCGGTAGGGGCGAAGCCAAAAGCAGGTAGTGAGTACGCGTATGAGCAAGAATTGAACGAGACACATTTCCCTGTGTGGCGGCATATCGAATCCCCTCATCTCCAGGATGCCCAATCGACCCGATTGTGAATCGGGGTTGTAGAGTTTGTCGATGCAAAACTCGGCGCGATGGGTGTTGCCGGTAATATCAATCAGGAGATTGCGAAAAATACGGTCTACGATCCACGCAGGAGGGTCTTCGAACTTGTCGACCTGGTCAAAGGCGATTTCCAGTTCGTAAAGAGTCTCAAGCCTGCCTTCGTCAACCCTCGGTGCCTGGCTCGTCGGGCCGATAAATGCGGAAGAAAACAGGTAAGAGAGACCTGGGTGATTTTGCCAGAAATTGACAAAGCTGCGCAATAGGTGGGGTTTTCTCAGCAACGGGCTGTCTGCGGGTGTTATACCCCCTAACGTTATGTGATTTCCGCCGCCTGTACCCGTGTGACGGCCATCCAGCATGAACTTTTCGGGACTTAACATGCTTGCCTTTGCTGCTTCAAAAAGCGTCGTATAATTTTTAACCAATTCCTGCCATGATGACGCAGGGTGGATGTTAACTTCAATCACGCCTGGGTCCGGACCTACTACTATTTTTTCAACCCTTGTGTCGTAAGGAGGGGCATAACCTTCAAGAACGACGGACAAATTCAATGTGGCACATACATCTTCGATAATGTGACAAAGCTCGAGGTAGGGTTCAATGGACTTCAGGGGCGGCATAAACAGGAAAAGCCTTCCTTGACGCACCTCGGCACAAAGTGCGGTTCTGATGACATTCGGCTTGACAGATGATACATCTTCTTTTTCTGTATGGGAATCGGCAGTCAAGTTTTCATATTGAGGCAATGCACCTAAATCTTCCAGGGGACTCGGTTCCAGGACTTGCTCTTCAATCGAAGGGGCTACCTGGGGGAGCCTTTTCAACGGTAATCGTAATCCTATTGGAGAATTTCCGGGCATCAGGAAAACATGCCCGGATTTTAGTTTCCATGGACCACTTATCCATTTTCCCTGATCGTATTGGAAATCGAGTGGTAGCGCAAATCCCGCTGGTTTATCCAGACCTCGTCTGAATACGTCGTCAAATTTGCCGTAAATCAACTTTTCATGTTCAGCTATCGCTTTTGGGTCGATTTGAAGAGGCAACTGCTCCTTTTCCCACATGAAATAATATACGTCTTCATAACAAGGATGAATATGCCGTGAATCCAGTCCTATGGATTCGCATAACTTACCTATCAACCGTTCCGCATCACGATCCTCTGCATAAGGGGCCATTAAAGGGTTGCCCATCAATCTTTGATTCTTCCAGACCGGTTCTCCGTCTTTTCTCCAGAGCAGGGCATATTGCCACCTTGGTAAAGGTTCTCCCGGGTACCACTTGCCCTGTCCGAAATGCATTAGACCTTCTGGGGCTAGGTCATCGCGAAGCCTTAATGCAAGATGCATCGCCAGCTCTTTTTTTGACGCGCCATCAGCTTGGTCGTTCCACTCCGGCGAGTCGCGGTCTAGAGTTGAAACGAAGGTGGGTTCTCCTCCCATGGTCAATCGCAGGTCTTCACGTTTTATTATAGAATCCAGGTGCAGCCCTAGATGATTGATCTGGGTCCATTGCGCATCGGAATATGGTTTGGTTACGCGAGGTCTTTCATAGATCCGTTCTATATTGTTTTCGTAACTGAATGTTACCTGGCAGGGCTCCGTGAAACCTGTAAGAGGGGCGGCACTTTCATAATCGGGCGTGGCCGCGAGAGGAATATGACCTTCTCCTGCGAGAAGTCCTGAAGTAGGATCCAGTCCTATCCATCCCGCTCCCGGTATATACACCTCGGTCCATGCGTGTAAATCTGTAAAGTCCTTGTCTGTTCCAGCCGGACCTTCAACGGGCTTTTCATCCGCCTTCAGCTGAACCAGGTATCCAGAAACAAACCTAGCAGCAAGCCCGAAATGCCGCAACACCTGCACCATCAGCCAGGCAGAATCCCTGCAAGAACCTATGGCGGATTCCAGGGTGGTCTCGCAGGGTTGAACTCCGGCTTCGAGGCGGATGGAATAATTGATGTCTTTGTTCATAGCCTGGTTCAGCCTGACCAGAAAATCTATTGTATGCTCTTTTTCTTTCAGATTGTTGGTTGCTATCCATTCTGTCAGGAGGGGACCATCTTCCCTGATTTCAAGATAAGGGGCAAGTTCTTTGAGAAGCTGGTCCTTATAGGTGAAGGGAAAATTTTCGGCATATTCTTCCAGAAAAAAATCAAAAGGATTGATATTGATCATATCCGCAATGACTTCAACATCAATGGACAATTCATGAATTTTGTCCGGAAATACAATCCTTGCCAGGTAATTGCCAAAAGGATCCTGTTGCCAGTTGATGAAATGATTTTCGGGAAGAATCTTCAAAGAATAGCCTAGGATAGGCGTCCTGCTGTGTGGTGCAGGCCTGAGACGGACAATCTGTGGAGAAACTGCCACGAGCTTGTCATACGAGTACCTAGTGTGGTGCCTGACGGCAACATGTATGGACATAAATGGTTGAATTGTGCCGAAATATATCGCCTAAATTTGTTCGACCTTCCAGGGGATAATCAGAATTTATACTATTTTTTTGCAGTGCCTTTAAAACCAATGTAAAAATGACATTTTGAATCTGAAATATAGAACTTATCTTTTCCTTCAATATCTTATAGTATGACAAGTTACACGCCTTTTGCGTCTTACAGACACGATTCTTCATTGAATGACGAGGTATGGAAAGATGCATCCAGCGTACGCGAACCTTATAAAACTGTCTACCAACTTATAGCCTCTATGAATCCGGAGGACTACAGAAAACTTAATGAATATGCCAAGCTTTCCTTTCTGAATCAGGGCATCACCTATGCGGTATATTCCGAGGAGAAAGGCGGCACAGAAAAAATATTTCCGTTTGACTTGTTTCCCAGGATCATTGATAAAAGAGAATGGGAGGTGCTGGAAAGTGGTCTGATTCAAAGAAACCTTGCACTGAACCTGTTCATTAAAGATGCTTACAAGGCCAAGAAAATTTTCAAGAACAAGGTGGTGCCTGAGGAGTTGATTGCTTCATCTAAGCACTACCTGCCCATAATGGAAGAGATCTCTCCTCCCGGAGATGTTTATACACATATATGCGGCACAGACCTGATAAGGCATTACGATGGAAGATTTTACGTGTTGGAAGACAATCTGAGAAGTCCCTCAGGTGTGAGCTATGTAGTTTCAAACCGGAAAGCGATGCATCGTGCTTTTACCGATCTTTTCCACAACCTGCAGATAAAAGACGTGGAAGTATATCCTACCGAGTTGCTCAAGATTCTCGAATCGGTTGCTCCCGAAAATACGGCCAATCCTGTTTGTGTATTGTTGACGCCCGGCATGTACAACTCCGCGTATTATGAGCACTCCTTTCTTGCGCAATATATGGGGATCGACCTGGTAGAAGGCCCGGATTTGTATGTTGAAAATGATTATGTATACCTCAAGACCATTCACGGGGGAGTCAAGGTTGATGTTATATACCGGCGTATTGATGACGATTTTTTAGATCCCTCTGTTTTCAGAAAAGATTCTC
>JBFKOL010000299.1:0-5531 GCA_041628815.1 Saprospiraceae bacterium
GAGGAAGAATGAAGCATGGCAACTTTTTTTTGCCCGCTGACAATCAATTCGTCGATTAACAACGGTATGAAGAATTCTGACTTCAATTCCATACCACGATCCGCGAGAAATCTGGCAAATGCTTCGTGATAGAAATCAAAGTAGTCAGGAAAAAATCCCCACATATTCATGCTGACGGGTGTAGAAGGCTCCAACAAGTTTTTTGTGCCGTGCTTTTCAAACGAAATGGCTCCTTTCGCATCATAACCGATTCCCAGCGTTTCTTCGATCCCTTTGAGAAACCCTTGTCCGTCGGTGGAACAAATACCCCTGTTGACAGTTCCGTGGGTGCTAAGGGTATTGACAAGGTCGTAAGCCACCAAGGCGTAATCCGACCTATCGTTTTCTAAGCAATCCTTAAAATAACGTGCGATGACCTTGTAGGCATCCCGGCCGTAATAGTCATCTGCATTGATTACACAAAATGGTTCATCAATAACACCCTCGGCCATTGCCACCGCATGTGCCGTTCCCCAGGGCTTTTGTCGTTCAGGGTGCACATCATATCCAGGTGGTATATGACTCAACTCCTGGGTCACATAAACCGATTCAATCTTGTCGTCAAACTTGCCCCTGAAAAAAGATCGAAAATCATCGATGAAATGCTCCCGAACTACAAACACTACTTTTTCAAATCCAGCCTCGATTGCATCGTAAATCGAATAATCCAAAATGGTTTCACCGCTAGGCCCAAATGCATCCATTTGCTTGAGCCCACCGTAACGGCTACCCATCCCCGCCGCAAGCACCAATAACGTCGGATCTTTCTTCATTCTATGTATTCATTTTGTCGCGGTTTAAAAGACGTGATCTGCATATTACCTGGCATTCATCACAACACAATATATATAAAAAATATATGATATGTAAAGGTGATGGGCTCGTGGTGAATCCAACTTTACGCAGGTGTACCGCAAGCGCATTAAATTTACAAAGGTGGATATTTCCTCTTCCTTCGGCATGGCGTCATAACGCAAAACCATAATCATCGTTAAATAGATGTCAAAACTATTTTTTGGACCTGGCTATGAATAGCGTGTGATATGCATTAATTTTGCCCTTGTTACAATTCACTTTATTTATATATTATTTTAGATAATAATGTATATTTGGCTGAATTATAATGAATTAGTGTCTATTCCTATGATTCGAATACTGATTTTCATTTTTGTGGTGGGATTGTTTCAGTCTTGCAGTAAGGACATAACGTTCGAAAATGATCAGAAAGACAAAGAATTGAAAAGACTCCTGTCCAGTGCCTCCCCAACAGGCAACTATGACTACTACATTGTCCCCGAGGGCACTGAAGAATTGTCTGATATCCCCCAGGATCCGCTAAATGAACTGACAAAGGACAAAGTCGAGCTGGGAAAATTGCTTTTCTATGAAACTGCTTTTGCGACAGACGCTATCAGGTCTTCCGGCATGGGTACCTATTCGTGCGCTTCCTGCCATATACCTGAGGCAGGATTCAGGCCAGGTGCTCCCCAAGGCGTTGCTGACGGAGGTACGGGTTTTGGCATCAACGGTGAAAACAGGATCAGAAATGGTGAGTACAAGGAAGACCAGCTTGACGTACAAAGTGCACGTCCCTTGGCCTTGATCAATGTTGCCTATGTAACCAACACTTTCTGGAATGGTCAGTTTGGAGGCACAGGTGTCAATACTGGAACGGAACATCTTTGGGAACAGGATGAGGCATTGGAGCGCAACCATTTGGGTTATGCTGCCATTGAAACACAAAACTTCGAGGGAATAAAAACGCACCGCATTAATGTGACCAAACCCCTCGCGGACAGGTACGGTTATACCGAAATGTTCGATACAGCTTTTCCCGAAGTCGACGAAGCTGAGCGATACAGCCAATTCACGGCATCTCTGGCTATTTCAGCTTACATACGCACGATTACCAGTGCCCAAGCTCCTTTCCAAAACTACCTAAGAGGAGATGACCAAGCCATGAGCGAAAAAGAAAAAAAAGGAGCGCTTTTGTTTTTTGGCAAAGCTCGTTGTACCAATTGTCACTACGAAAAAAACCTTGGCTCGATGGAATTTCACGCTCTGGGTGTTAAGGATATGTATCAGCGAGCTTCATTCAACGCATTCGAGACGGACAGGAGAAATCTCGGAAGAGCGGGATTTACCGGTGAGGATGACGATTTGTACAAATTCCGGGTTCCACAGCTTTATAATCTTGTTGATGCTCCGTTTTATTTCCATGGAGCGAGCAAGCTTAGTTTATCCGAAGTAATTGACTATAAGGTAGCCGCAAGATCTGAAAACCCCAACGTGCCTGATAGCCGCCTTTCTGAAAAGTTCAACCCTGTAGACCTGACGAAAGAAGAAAAAGAAGCCCTGATTTCTTTTATTTCTGTGTCACTGCGCGATCCCGATCTCGTACGGTATAAACCCGATCGCCTTCTTTCGGGATTTTGTTTTCCGAACAACGACTATCAATCCAAGATCGACCTCGGTTGTAATTAATTCTCAGGACTTATTACGGCCGGTTGAAGGATCCATGCTTCCGGTTCGACTTTGGTCTGTATCTCTACCAATATTTTGGGTAAATTTTGATTCCTGCAATCAAATCTGACGCCTACCCTGTAGGGGGCATCTTGGGTAATGAATGGAACATAACCCTTAGACTTCACATTCTGATATTGTTTCATCCCGTTTTCGCGAAGACTGTAACTTCCTACGACAACCATACAACTTTCTTCACGTACTTTATTGTTCTGAACAGAGTCCAACTTCGATAATAGTTCACTTGAAAAGAGGGACTCTTTCAAGACAGATTCCGGGTCGCTGACAGCAGGTGAAAATTGAACTTTCTCCACAACATTACTCTGTACCTCCTGGCCTCCCAGATATTTCTGCAGAAAATAAACGAAAAGAATGCTTACGGCGATTATAATAAGCACCGGAAAAATATACGCATGCCACGCTTTATCGGTCCGGTGCGAGATCTCTTCCATCGATATTTGCGTTTGAATAACACCATGGATGTTTTCCTCTTCTTCGGTACCTAAGGGCGCGGGTAATGGTTCGATGGAAAGTATAGGCAGGTATCGCGAGTTGCGGTTGAACAAATTCGGGGTGCTTTCGAGTATGATCTTTCCTCCTTCTGTCTTTTTCAATTCACCCAATGCATCCAATGAGGCCACGCCATAGTTCAACACGTCGTTGAGTGCTTTTTGGATAGCTTTATTGAATTTGGGCATATCTGTATCCGGAAGTACTCCAAGAGTCTTTATGACCTCCGTAATATCCGGGCTCTCCGGACAGGAATCCGAAAGTTGAAGACTTGCAGTAGGTGGAAGAAGTATTCCTTTTCCAGAACCAAGATATTGCTGGACCTGTTTAACCTGGAAACAACCCAAACCGGGTACATTGATCGATTTATACGTTCTGAGTGCCTCGAGGATAACAGATGATATGAGTTGGTCGTTCGACAAAGTATTTTATTCTCTATGTTTGGTTCTTATACAGGCTGCTCTGACGCAGTCGTTGTATTTTGCGCAAATATCAGGAAAATCTATAATTCAATGATATCGAGAAAGAGATCGGAACAGCTTTTTGAAGAAGCGAAGCAATACTTCCCTGGTGGTGTAAATTCTCCGGTAAGGGCTTTCAAATCCGTTTATGGCCCTCCACTATTCATTAAAAAAGGTCTTGGATCATATCTCTTTGACGAGGATGACAATCAATTCATTGATTTCTGCTGCTCCTGGGGTCCACTGATCCTCGGTCACAATCATCCTGTCATTCGGAAAGCGGTGTTGGATACTGCCAAGTACGGGATGACTTTTGGGGCGCCGACAAAACACGGAAATAAACTGGGTAAAATCATAATAGACAACCACCCATACGTAGAGAAAATTCGGTTTGTCAGTTCGGGCACAGAAGCAGTGATGTCGGCCATCCGGTTGGCAAGAGGTTATACCGGCAGGAGCAAAGTAATCAAGTTTGAAGGGTGTTATCACGGCCACGTAGATTCTCTCTTAGTCAAGGCAGGATCCGGTTTGGCGACCTTTGGAGTCTCATCCTCTGCAGGCATTCCAGAGACATTTGCCTCTGAAACCCTGGTTGTTGAGTTGAATGATCTTGAGGCACTCCACAACCTGATGCATAAAAGGGGTCATGAGATCGCTTGTGTCATCATTGAGCCCATTCCCGCGAACAATGGGTTGTTGCTTCAGGATACGGCTTTTTTGTCCTGGATCCGCAAGCTGTGTGATGACAATGGTGTACTGCTCATTTTCGACGAAGTCATCTCCGGATTTCGCGTCGGATTCGAGGGAGCCGCAGGTCATTACGCTATTCAGCCGGATCTGTTGACGTTTGGCAAAATAATAGGAGGTGGTCTTCCTGTTGGAGCCTTCGGTGGCAGCCGCAAAATAATGTCCCACATTGCGCCTGAAGGTCCGGTATACCAGGCTGGTACACTTAGTGCAAATCCAGTAGCCATGTCTGCAGGACTGGCTTGTCTCCAGCAGTTGATCCAACCCGGTTTTTATGAAGATCTCGAAGAGAAGACCAATAAATTCACGCAAAAGTTATCATCTCATATCACTGAAAAAGGTTATGATATGCAGGTTGTACAGGTCGCATCGGTTTTTTGGATCTCATTTACTGCTGAAAGAGTGGTCAGAGCATCACAGATCGATTCTTCGAAAATGAACCTCTTCGGTCACCTACATCGATTCCTTCTGGACAATGGTGTATATCTTGGTCCATCCGGATACGAGGTCGGTTTTGTTTCTACCGCCCACAGCGAGTCTGATCTTGACATGGCCTCAGAGATCATCTGCAACGGACTCGACTATACGATGAACCAAAAAACATGAGGTGAAGCAATTTTCTATCGGAGTTATCCTCTACATGTTCGCCGGTATAACCTGGTGGGGGGTTCTCTTATACAAACAAAACCAGTCTTTCTACGAATTGAGGTTGGTGCAACAGGCTCCCCTATCACCCGAATATGAAGAAATTGTCAAAGAACGCAAGCGGCAAGCAGCTATGATTGTGGGTGAAGGTGTCGTGCTTGGGCTGTCATTGATCGCAGGCATATGGATCATTTATCGCAGCGGCGTCAAACAGATACAGGCCGCCAACAATCAAAACAACTTCCTGCTGTCTGTTTCTCATGAACTCAAATCGCCCATAGCCTCTATTAAACTTGCCTTGCAAACGCTGCAAAGAAGAAAACTCAGCCAGAAAGACCGAGAAGAAGTAACGGCCAATGCAGTCAAGGATGCTGACAGGCTGGAAGGCCTGGTACAAAACATCCTGCTGTCAGCAGGTGTTGACAACGACAAATTCGAAATACTACTGGAACCGGTGCCTATCAACCATGTTTTGAATAAGGTGGTAGAAAAAATAAACGATCAACACAAAAGATCCCGGATTTCCATGCATATCGACGAGACATCCAATATTTCTATTGATGCAGACCAACTGGCCATTGAGCTCGCCATGACCAACATCATCGA
>JBFKOL010000300.1:0-5515 GCA_041628815.1 Saprospiraceae bacterium
AATTGTTTCCAAGGTATTTACAGCGGACGCAACGCTTTCATCGGTCATAAGAAATAGCGAAGGTGAGGTCATCAAACGAAGTAGACCTTCCAGTACCTTTATTGAGGCGGTAGGTACTCCGCATGAAGAAATCTGGGATGAGAGAATTTGGTCATACGATGTGAAACTCGATGGTCCCTTGGCATATGTATGGACGGAGTACACCTTCTACAGGGGAGAAACCCTGAGTCACTGTGGGGTGAATATGTTTGAGCTTATCAAGTCTCAAGACGGTTGGAAAATTTCCACCGTCACCGATACCCGCAGATGGGAAAATTGTCGTGAGCAATAAGAGAAACTGCCTTAAGGGAAGACATTACCCCATCCAAACAATACGAATACTATGTCCCTTTAGAGGGCCTTTTCATAGGTCCAACATTACGGGCTTCACGCGAAATGGCTGGTCCTATCTGGGGACCGGGAATTCTATAGATAAGCAAGGTCATAATCAAGAACAAAGCGAGTACAAAAAATAAGGCAGTGCGAATGTCGGTTTCATCCGCAATGAAACCAATCAATGGTGGACCAATCATAAATCCTGCATAGCCGATGGTCGTAGACATTGCTATGCCCACACCCGGCTGTATACCTGGAAAGGTGCCTGACAAGCTGTATACGATGGGTACCACTACAGACAATCCCAGTCCGACTAAACCAAACCCGATTATGGTCGTGACAAGATGGAACTTGAGTAAAACGACGCCAATGCCCACCAAACTTATTCCTGCACATGACTTCAATAGTTTTTTATCGCCGTACATAAGCCTTCCCTTGTCCCCGACAAGTCTTCCTACCGTCATGCATGCGGCAAATGCTGTTAATCCTAAAGTAGCTGTCGTTTCGGGTGTCCCCAGGGCATTCCTCAAGTAATTAGCACTCCAATCGGCCATGGCTCCTTCACCAAGCATACAACAAAAAGCTATGATTCCAAATATGACAATACCTCCTTTGGGCCAAACAAACATGGGTCCCTCATGGGTGGCTTTGCTGCTGGTATCTGGATGTAGAAATCGGGCAATCATCAGTACAATCAACAGGGAAGCTACTCCTGCCAACACAAAATGGGATTTTAACGTCCATTCTATACCACTAAAAAGTGCCCCTGTAAGGCCGCCGATCACCATTCCAATGCTGAAAAGACCATGAAAAAGCGTCATCACCGGCTTTCCCAGTTCTTTTTCTACGACAACGGCCTGTGCATTCATTGCAACATCCATCACACCCGTTGCTGCGCCCATGAAAAAATAGGGGATTAGCAACAGGCTGGCCGTTGGAGCCCAGGGCACGCAACAAAAGAAAATACAAAAAAGTATGGCAGAGATCACTGTAATCCTCCTGCTCCCATTCCTGATGATCATCCACCCACTTACCGGCATCGCTATGAATGCGCCAATGGAATGGGCCAAGAGTGTAAAACCCAATGCTTGATTATCCAGGCCATATTCAAGTTGTAAGCGCGGAATACGAGCTGCCCAGTTGGCAAATACAAAGCCATTTATAAAAAAGCACGTATGGACAGCAATGTGTGGAGACATAGGATTGTTGAGAATGATGAATTGAAAATGAAGAATTAAGAGATCATGACGGAAATATGCAAAAGAGTTATGAAAAATTGATCAACGCAAGAGGAAAATGGTCGGCCTCAGGCAGAAAATCAATATTTTTCGGTGAGCTGTTTGAGATGGTGCTCGGTGTGGTAAGCTGTCCACATAATGATTTCTCTTACGGGCATTCTACCCATAAGGGGGTGCGGTAAAATATGCCTGTCCAGATCATGATCACTCCATTTATGTACCGACCTGATTAACTTATCTTTTTCTTTTTTCAGGTGAGCTATCAGTGCTAAACGTTCTTCGGTCTTTGGCACCGTCATGTTGCGAGCTGCCGGGGCTACCACGCCCGGATTGGCATTCAGGCGGTCATTGTATCTATTGACTACCTCGTCATAGGTTCTGACTTCCCTGTTGGATACCCCAATACGCCATCTCAAAATAAACTTGGGGATTTTCAATGCGCGGTTGAGCTGAGAAAGGCTTTGATCCAGGTGCTTTACTTGCTGCCCGGTAGTCCATTTGCCATCCGGCCCTTTTTCCCAATGTATTGGATCTTGTGCATTGAGCCAAGAAAACAGCTTTTGATGGATTTCATTCAATTTCTGGATGATCGCTTGTTTTTCCATAGGTCCGCGTTTTATGGTTGAATTCATGTCTACTTTGCAATCTATGGTATGGTACATACCGGTCAAAATTAATGGAATGCCATATAATTGTCCTGATGATCCATAACATTCAAAGGATGGCAACAGAAAGACTTGATATATTCTATTTTCGCAATTTCAAATTTAACCCTTATGGTTCCATTAATCGACAGGCAGGTATTTTTTGGCAATCCGCTGATTTCAGGTGGAAGAATCAGTCCTGATGGGCGTTTTATATCTTTTATTAAACCTCTTGACGGTGTGCGGAACATCTGGGTCAAGCCTTTTGATGCACCGTTTGAGGATGCCATCCCGATCACTGATGACAGGGAAAGACCTGTTACGGGTTACTTTTGGTCGAGGGATTCCAAATATGTTCTTTATGTCCAGGATAAGGGTGGGGATGAAAATTTTCATGTGTATGCTGTAGATCCGAGTGCCACGCCCCAAAGGGGTAATCGCGTACCTGATCAGAGAGATCTCACTCCATACGATGGGATACGTGCCTATATTATGAGGCTTCCTAAATCCGACCATAACAAATTGATTGTAGGATTGAATGACCGGGATCCGGCCTGGCACGATCTTTATGAAGTCGAAATTTCAACCGGTACCAGGAAACTGCTTTTGCAGAACGATGTGCGTTTTGCCAATGCTTTCTTTGACTTGAAGGACCGACTCAGACTCCTCTCGCGATCGTTGCCGGATGGAGGTACGGAAATTCTTAGGGTGGATGGTGACAACTTGAAAAACATCTTCCAGGTCACGCACGAAGAATCGGTGTCTCCACTCATGTTCATCGATGATTACAGTGTGTATTTGGCGACCAACAAGGGAAACTCTGATCTTATATCACTTTATACTTTTCATGTAGAATCCCTCCAATTAAAGTTTATGGAAAGCGATCCGCTTAACGAGGTAGATTTTGGAGGTGCCGTTTTCTCCGATCGAACCGATCAATTACTTGCCACCAGCTATGTAGGCGACAAAACAAGAATCTATTGGAAGGATGATTCGTTTGGGCGAGATTATGAATTTCTCGTCGATTGCTTAGGTACCGAAGAAGTGCGCTTCGTTTCAGGTACTGAAGACGAACTGCGTTGGATTGTTTATGCCAATAGCGATACCGACCCAGGTTCGGCCTATTTATTTGTCCGCGGCCAGCGGGAGCTGAAGTTTTTATACAAACCGCGACCGGAGCTTCCCAGCGAACATCTCTGTCCGATGAATCCGGTACGGTTTCGCTCTTCCGACGGCCTAGAAATACCGGCCTATCTGACTTTGCCAAAAGGTGTAAAGCCCAAAGGTTTGCCGGCCATCATTTTGGTGCATGGAGGGCCCTGGGCCAGGGATTTTTGGGGATACCATTCGTATGCCCAGTTTCTGGCCAATCGCGGATACGCCGTTTTACAGCCCAACTTCAGGGGTTCTACAGGATTTGGAAAAGCTTTCCTCAATGCCGGTAATGGCGAATGGGGTGAGAAAATGCAAGACGATGTGACTTATGGTGTCTATTACCTCATTGAGCAGGGAATTGCGGACAAGGATAGGATTGGAATCATGGGAGGATCTTACGGAGGGTATGCCACGCTGGCAGGTCTCACCTTTACGCCTGACCTATACAGGTGCGGGGTATCGATTGTAGGCCCTTCGAATCTGTTTACCTTGCTTGAATCAATACCGCCTTACTGGGAGACGGTACGCGAAATGTTTCACATTCGCATGGGCAACCCCACAACGGAAGAAGGCCGGACCCTGCTTAAACGCAAATCGCCTTATTTTCATGCTGGCAAGATAAAGTCGCCCCTACTGGTAGCTCAGGGCAACAACGATCCAAGGGTTAAGACTGCTGAATCCGATCAGATAGCACGCGCCATGAACAAGCACAACTTAGACGTGGAATACATCAATTTTCCCGACGAAGGTCACGGTTTCGCCAATCCACTCAACCAGATGGCTTTTCTCTCCGTTGCGGAGAAGTTCCTCGCCAAACATTTAGGGGGCCGACACCAATCCGATGTTCCCGATAATCTCCAGAAGATCGTTGACCGTGCCAGGGTGAACGTGGCAGAATTGTAATTGAAGACGGCCTTTTGACCCGTTCTGCAGACTTCGGACAATACTGAGAGTTCTTTAGTAAATCAATCATAAATCTACCCATCTGCTCATCCGCTCAACCAACAACTCATTTCCAAATGATGTTGCATGGGAATATTCTTATCTTTTAGTCCGTGGCTACGAAATATTCATAGATGACCAGGGAATTGACGGCAATAATTATCGACGACGAACCGGACAGCTTGGATTCGCTAAAAAGTGAAGTCCAATTCTATTGCCCCGAAATCCGGATAATGGCTGCCCACGATGACCCCAGGGAAGGATACAAGGACATTCTGAAAATGAAACCTGATGTGGTTTTTCTCGATATTGAAATGCCTCACATGAATGGGTTTGAATTGCTCGAATCGTTACCCGAAATTGATTTCGATGTGATTTTTATTACTGCGTACGACGAATTCGCCATTAAGGCTTTTGAGTTTAATGCTTGTGATTATCTGTTGAAACCGGTCATCAAATCAAAGCTCATTCAGGCAGTCAACAAAGTGCTTGAAAGGAAGGATCACGGAATGGTCCCAAAGGATCTGGCCGCCTTGGTCAACCATGTACATGTCGGCAGATCAGATGGTATAGAAAAAATTGCACTACCTACATCAGAAGGTTTTGAGTTCATCCATGTAAACGATATCCTATACTTCAAAGCGGAAAGCAACTACACCTGGGTTTATCTGAACAATGGAGACAGGTACCTTATAGCCAAAACGTTGAAACAATTTGCCGGGTTTCTAAACTTTAATCAGTTGTTCAGGTCCCATCATTCCTGGATTGTAAATTTGAACCATGTCAAAAAATATATGAAAGGTCAGGGTGGACACCTGGTACTGAACAATGGGGTGACGATACCTGTATCACGCGCCAATAAAGAACAATTACTCAATTTACTCAGAATCTAAAATCACCCCCTCTTGAAAATATGCCTTGCCTGGGGATATAATTGGTGGAGTCTTTTGGGGCTAAGCTTTTATGTGGCGACTGCAACGGCCCAGCCATTGGCGGCCGTCCAGATAGAGGCCTTCAGATGCAGGTTCGCGCCATCGACCCACATGCTTGCCAGAATGTGATACCTGTCCCCGGCCGAAACCGGCTGGTCGCCACTCATCACTTGGCTGGTCTCTGTGTAGCCTCGTACCCGAACACCGCAAGATGCAACGCTGGTGTCAT
>JBFKOL010000301.1:0-5505 GCA_041628815.1 Saprospiraceae bacterium
ATATTCGCTTCTGACATGGGATGCATGCTCGCCGTGCAGAGCAGACCGTATTTATTGGCTATACTCGTGGTATAAATTTTTTCGGGCTGGCGCATGCTCTCTATTGCAGCCATCGGCAACTTCCTGAACTCGGTAGTTTCGAAAAGGTATTTGTCCCAGCTAATCTTGAGTTCACCTTGAATTTCCAGCTTAAAAAGTTTCTTCTGACCTCTCCAAACATCCATGAACGCTTGAAAATAAGTATGATCGTTGAATGGAAACCAGTAGCTGGCCGACCCACTTTGTGGACTGGCGATCCAGCAATATACACCTTGCTTTTCGGGTTGGATGACCCAGATGAAACATCGATCGAGTTCCACATCCAAAGATCTGAGTTCTTTGAATATAAGTCCTAAGATCTCACCCAATTCGTCAGAATGATGCATTGCCATAGTTCTTGCCCTCACACGCTCCAGTGCTGCTTCAATCTGAGCCTCGCGGGCTTGTGCTTCTGCTTTTTTCAGGTCGAGGAATCTGGTGTAGGTTTGCTCGAATACATGCCCGAATCTTTTCAGTATTTCCTGGTTTTCTTTGGACAGTTCCTCGAGACCTGCTGCCTGAAGCGCTCCAAAATGGTTGAATGATGCGGTGAGGATGACCTGGTCCGGTTCGATCATGGCGTCCTTGACGTACCCGGGTAAGTCGACGAGTTCAGTGTGGTTGAAAAGATAGTCGTCAAATGTCACTTTTACTTGGCCGCTAAGATCATAGACCCACAACTTTTCATTATTCTTCCACGCATCAAGGAAGGCTTTGTAGGTGGAATGGTCATGGTGCGGTATATGGAATTTTTTCGCTTTGCTGGGGTCTTCGGGGTTGGCCATCCACCATTGGGCGGATTGATCGTCGTTGAAGATCCATATCAGGCACCTGGTCAGATGCATATCGAGTGACACTAATTCCCGAAAAACCAAAGTGACCAGGTCGGAAAGTTCATCAGATTGATGCATGGCCATGGCCCGGGCCCTGACGCGCTCGAGGGAGGCTTCGATCGAGGCTTCTTTTGCCTGCTTTTGTGCTACGGCGATGTCAAAATAACGCTGGTAGGCCAGTTGGAACACGTTGCGAAACTGTTGCAGGAGCTTTTTCCCATCCGCGTTGATAGGCTCGAATAACGAGATGCTCAACGCCCCCAGGCCGGTGGAATAGGAGTAGTAGTAGACTGCTTTGGCTTTGTCCAGTTTTGGATCAGGTTTGTATCCTATCGACAGGCGGTATTGTCGCCATGGCTCGATTTCATTTTCCGGGATGACGACCTCGGCAAAAGCATCGTCGGCTTTACGCATTTCCTGCGCCCAATTTTGCAGGGTGGGGTTGGAGTTATAATTCACATCGATGACGCCAGTCACGCCGTAGTCGGAGTAGTAGTAGCTGGTAATCGATGATTTTTCTTCGTGATTGATGATGATTTCCGTATTGCGCAGCTGGGAGAGACCCAATCCCTTCAGTTCGGTAAATATGATTTCAGAGACTTTTTCGAGGTCGGCAACTGATCGCATTCCCATAGCTACGGTCCTCACCCGCTCCAGGGCCGCTTCGATGGCCAGTTGTCGGTTTTTGCGCTCCAGCTCTAAGGTTCGTCTTTGGATGGCGTCGCGCAGTTTTTTGTTTTCCGCTTTCAGTTCGTCGAATGCAAAGGCTTCTCCTTCTTCTGTTTTCGAATCAGGGTAGGAGCCGTGCTGGTGCAGAATTTTCCAGCCCTCTTTGGTTTTTCCCAACAGGGAGGACAGCCTTACCTGGGCATAAAAGGTCCATCTTTCTTCCACTTTGATGTACAAGTCTCCCAGTTCGTGCACCATCACGTAGGGATCGTAGGGTATAATATGGGTTTCTTTATTTCTCAACTCGGCCATGCCTACGGCCTGTGTAAAAACCCGTTCGGTATAGTCAATGATCTCTTGTTTACTGTTCCAGACCTCTTCCCTGGTGGTGCCGATGTTCCGGTAGTCATCCGGCAGGTAGGAAGCCCAGGACTGAAGGTCGCCTTCGAGGTAACTATTCCAGTAGTCATCCATCACCTCCAGGATTTCTGCTTCTATTTTTTTGGTGATTTTCATGGATCCGGTTTAGTGCAAGAGGCTCCTTGCAAGCTCAATTTTTCGTTACAGCTCCTTGCGATGTACAAATTACGAATTGCATATGCATTTTGTGCGCGTAGCCTATATTTCGTATCTGACGGCACGGGATTGTGGTTCTGTTCTAAGATGTGGGTAACCATATTTCGTACCTGACGGTATGTAATGATGATAAGGACGAGATAAAACGAATGTCCCGTAGGGACTAAATATGGAAAAAACAAAGCTTTCGTGAAATCTGTCCGTGCCGTTAGGTACGGAATATGATCTATCGAATATTTCCAGGCAATCCAATGGTCTCTGAATCAATCCTTTATATCGAATCATTCTGCCATTGAAAAAGAACTTTTACCTTTCTGGTTTTTAGAATTTCTTCAAATTACTTTTCGTAGACAACCCAAAAAGTAGTATTTTCAAAGCCCCATCATAATGCCTGGTTTAAAGTCCAAGGTGTCCAGTTTAATGTGTCAATTCTTGGTTCTGATAGGAGCTGAGTAGTTTACAGAGTTTCGAAGTGTTGTGCGTAATGACACAATATAATCTGACGGCATTTTCGAGTAGATTGTTTCGTGCTGTCCGGTACGACATATGGAATAAAACGTTACCATGGCTAACACCTATACCCAAATCCATATCCACGTTGTATTTGCCGTGCACTACAGAAAATGGCTCATACAGTATGAATGGGAAGATGAATTGTACAAGTACATGACGGGAATTGTACAAAACCAGGGACATAAACTCCTGCAAATCAACGGCATGCCAGATCATATTCATATGTTGATTGGAATGCGCCCAATACAATCCCTATCCAAGTTAATGAAAAAGGTAAAAATGGATTCTTCCAAATGGATCAATGAAAAGCAGCTCGTTAAGGGAGAATTTAAATGGAAGGCGGATTCGGAGCCTTTTCTTACAGCTTGTCCCAAGTGCCTCGGGTCATTCAGTATATCCGGAACCAGAAAAAGCACCATGGAAAGATGAGTTTTATTCAAGAGTATTTGGAATTGTTGGAGGCATTTGAGGTGGGTTATGATGAGAGATACATTTTTAAGAGAGTCGTTTAACCATATTTCGTACTTGGCGGCACGAGGGGGTGACATTGATATGGGTGCGTTATTCAAGAATCTCCGTGGCAAATTTCAAATTGGTTGGATAGAACCGATCAAGCCACCAATCACGATACTCGTCCGGAATATCTATTTCGTCAATACTATCCGGATTATATCCGGATTTTCGAAGATCCAGGGCCCTGATTTCCAGGCTGGACAAATACCGTTTCATCTCGTCGATTAGCCCTTTGGACCCGATACTGCCGTGCCCGGGCATGATGGTATCGATGTCTAATGTACTGAAGAAGTTCAGCCAATTTTTCCATTCAGGTATAGATCCATGTGCCACAAAGGGGTGGCATTTATTGAAGATCAGATCACCTGAAAACAGCACTTTGTCATCGGGAAGGTATAAAACAAGGTCACTAGCTGTATGGCCTTTACCCATGGAAAGCAGCCGGACACTTCGGGTAGGACCATCGAGAATTTGAATACTGTCTACATAGGTATCCGGCAACCTAGTTTTGATTTCAAGATGGCTTTTTGAAAGTATTTCATAATAGGGTCGCCACATCATGATGTCCTGGTACTCTTTGGAAGACTTACTTCCTTCAAATGATTGAAACAAGGAATCATAATAGGCCAGACGTACGGGTGCATAATCTTTCTCGTCTGCAATATCCAAAGGTTCCCATTTTTCGATAAGATCCCTTGTGATGGATGTGCTTATGATGTTGATGTCCGGACCAAAGACCTGGTTGCCGCGAATATGGTCATTATGCGAATGACTGTTCACCACGTATCTGACAGGGGATAGATTCATTTTCCCAAGGCCTTCCAACAGTTCTTCCGCCACCTCAGGCGACAGGAAGCTATCGAAGATTATGGTTTCTTTTCCATTATCTACGACTCCTACATTGCAGATGGCCTTGCCGCCTAATGTATGGATACAACTGTAGATACCTTTGCCCAGTTCTATGAATTCAAAATTTGAAGAATCAATCTGATGATTGGACTCAACTTCACAACCGTAACAAATATGTAAAATGATTAACGATGTAAGAATAGATCTCATAGGTGTGTTTTGTTCATTTTTTAGCACATAGGAATAAAACTAAAACGGATCAATTTACAATCATTAATACAACAGATGCTAGCTCATCGACTGGCATCAATTTTCACCGATTTCTTTGTCAATCAACTCGATCAACTGTTCATTCTTGTCTTTCAGGAAATAGAAATTCCGGGTTTCCCAGCGTCATTCTACCCGGGTGTATTGAAGCCATGATTGGTAGTAGTTGTTTCTCTTCAACTGCTCGAAATCTACCGGTTCGATTCCCTGGCCGGGCACAGAGAAAAAATTCTTGAACAATTCAAACTGTTTTTCTAGGGCGTTATTAAAACTCTCCAGGCTGCTTCTCTGCAGATCAAACTGATAATCTACGTGGGTGTCATAGTATTCGCTGAGCTTGAGCCGAAGACTATCGTTTTCGACCAAATCGGGGCCTTTGATTTTCAACGTTTCATACGGCCCCGAGGTGTGAACAAACCTTGTGGTATTCAGGGCACTCGCAAAATAAACTCTTAACGAATCGTGGTATGGTCGATCTTCCTCGATGGCATCCAAAATGATGGAGCAGGAATGAGCTGCAAATTCATGTTCTGCGATGTTGGAGATGATATCGTCTTGATCCTTGAGCAGCGCAGCTCTCATTTCTTTCAGCAGTCTGATTTCCGCATTCTTAAGCTTCCTGTTTTCATTCCAATTGTTGACTTGCAGGGCGATCAATATACCAACGACCACCAGGGCGATCTCTCCTACGGCATATTTGAGGTACCTGGTCGTTTTTTGTTCTTTCATCAGATTGAAGCGTATGAAGCGGAATATTTTCACCCTGTTCGGAAAGTTGACGTTCTAAGATACAAATGTACACCCCGAGGTTAATGAATCACAGCTATCCATCGACTTTGAAAGTTACTGAGTGATCGGTTTCAAATAGAATCTGTCTATTCAAAGGATGCGGTGAATTCGATTTCCATAAAATAGAATATGAACACCTAAAGTTCTTCAAGTATAGGTTTGACCACAGTTTTACGATAAGCAAATCATATCTAACGTTTTATTTTGGTTTAGGATCAGGTATTTATAATACATCTTTCTGAATATTTTAGCTCATTCAAGGTATTCGATGATCACCTGAACAATCCTGAAAGAACTATCCAGTTGTCTCCCTGTCGCAGATAAATTCTGTGCCATTTTAAAGCTATAGCTTCGTGTCGTATTGTTTATGACAATGTTGAGATTATCCTCAAATCCGCTGTTGAGACCGTCTCCACCC
>JBFKOL010000302.1:0-5482 GCA_041628815.1 Saprospiraceae bacterium
GATCGTACCGGATAATATCGATGTAGCTGCAAGGCCTCCCGGGGAACGACGTGTTAACAAGATGCCTGCAAGTGCAGCGGTCCAGGCAATGTATATCATGGATTCGTAACCATTGCTCCAGGGAGCTCTCCCGGATACGTACCATCGCAAACCAAGTCCGAAAGTATGAAAGACAAATGCCGCCACCAGGATCCAATAAAGCCATTGAAAGGGTCTTGAAAGATTGGATGTGGTTTTAAATACAGAAATGAATAATAAGGAAAGAAATCCCAGACCGAGCAAGGTATATGCGAGCGATAACCTGCTAAAGACACGGAGATTGTTCAGTAGTATTTCGCCTTTCAGAGCGGTTTCAGAAGGAACTACGGTGCCACCGTTTTCGCGTTGATAGATTTTCAATTCATCGATGATCAGGTTGGCCTGTGAGAAATCACCGGAGTGCAAGGCGTCGTGCAAAGCAGGTTGGTAGGTAGTAAAAAATCGAGAGGCTACCTGTCCGACATTTTTAATTGCCATATCCTCCATGCCGCGCGGCGCTGTGGCAAGCCAAGTATTATTCGGATCGTCAGGCACCGGGATAACCTTAAAAAACCTTCCCGTAAAGACCATATTGGCGATGTTCACCCGTTCGTCAACCTTGATCAGTTCTTTCTCATAGGTGCCACGGTCTATCGGCTGGAGTTCGTACGCCCTTCGCACTTCCTCTTGCAGCACATACCGGCCATCGGCGTCGAAAAAATCGCGGAAAGATGCCATCTCTCCGGATATTCCGATTTTTTCTTTGATGGAAGAGTGTTTGCCCAATTTGACAATCGGGACCGTAATCCACGTTGCCTGGTCGGCATACATGCTCAGCACCAATTGATCGGAAGACCGCTCATAGAGTGATTCGGTCTTGGCCAATTTGCGCATAACTTCCCTTGTAAGCGTATGCATGGGCTTCATCCGGCCCCGGTAATCTTGAACTACGAGTTCACTGAATTTCCGGGCATGAGTTTCGTCCATGACTGGGAGTCCGGCGGCAGGGTCAATCACCTTCTGCCCTTGACCGACAGTGGTAAGGCAACAAAGAATGAGTAATAGGCTGGCAAATCTGGATGCCTGCATGTGTTTCAATTTTCTGGCAAGTTCATTAAAGCGACTTCTCGGTTGGAAAAAAGTCCAAACAAGACCCAAAGTAAAGAGGAAATACCCAAAATAGGAGACCCATGTACCCCAAAAGTCGTGGTTCACGCTGAGGTAAGTCCCTCGTTCATCTTTGTCGAAGGAAGATTGGAAAAACCGGTATCCTCCGTAATTCAAAATATTGTTCATGTATATCCTGAAATCTTTTTCTAGGGCTTTTCTCGCATCGATCAATTGTACTTCGCTGGCATACGACGCGGCACTGTTGGTACCTGGATATCGTTCCATCTGAAAATCGTATAACTTGATGGCAAAGGGAAGTCGAATTGTTTTGGCTCCATAGGTAATGGACAAGGCTGCATCCTGAAAGTCGAGGATTTTAGGGCTCCCCTGCATGCCTTTTTTACCTGCGACATAAACCTCTTGTTTTTCGCCATTTACGGCAATATTCAATCGAACAGCCAGCAAGCTTTCATTTTTGACCTTGGCTGCCTCGCTGATGATTTCCACCATAGCCGCAGGCTTGAAATCCGAAAATACCATCCCGGAGACACCATTAGAGTAGAGCGATCTTAAAACCAGCGGGTGCGGATTTTCACCCGGGTACAATGTATCCAATTGTTGCGTAGCCATGGTCATCCGCGTCCAGGGTTCGTTCACCCATATTTGCAGGGAATCCCCGGTATAGGAAAGATTGAATGCACCGTTGACGGGTTGGTCAGAGAAATTAAAACGTACATCGCCTAAAATAACAGATTGACCTTCGGTGATGAAATATTCTTCACGTCCTTCATTACCACTCATAACGACCTTGACCACAGGGTCACCTAAGGCGTCTTCTCTAAGCATCTGGATAGGGTTGGGAATGAAAGATTGGACTTCGGCTTCAATAAGATCATTGCCTACGAGGAATGACTGCGACCATGAATTATTTCCCCTGGAGGCAAAAAGTACGGGCTCGTCGAAGTATACGACCTGTTCTCCTTTGGTATAGGTAAACTGGAGATACATATCAGAGGACAAAAACTGGTTGCTTTGTGCGCCTTCCCTGATGTGCATCATCCCTTCATATCCGAAATATCGAGTTATAGCAGCACCCAGCATTATGAACAAAACCGCAAAGTGAAAGATCAGCACGGCCCACCGTCTTTGCTGGATCATCCTAAACCTGAATACATTGGCTACTATACTAATGCTGAATAGAAGCAGAAGCAGTTCAAACCACCATGTTTTGAATACGGTTTTTTGTGCCGCAGAAGTGCCAAAATCATTCTCAATGAAAGTCGCCACACCAATGACCGCTGCGAACAGGATCATATATACAGCGGCTGCTTTGGGGGTGAAAAAAGGATCCATGTATTTTTTGTATAGACCTGTAACTTGTTTCATAACATTTTTTGAAAAAACGCAAGATCTTCAAGAATCTAAGGAATTTCATTGATTCCAGTCAATTCTCTCCATGCCTGAGGTCATTGTTAGAACACTTTCTCCGGGTGGCCCTCCGGATTTTGCAGCAAATATAAACGCCTGCACGAATAGTAACGAGGCCACGGGCATGAATGATATGAACGGCGTCATTATTCTTGCCACTACCTCTATAACTGCGAAAGACTGCCAGCTTATGTGTAAAGAAGAGGACGCGCCATAGATAGGTCTATATACTTGATGCCATCCGAATTGATTCAAAATCCAAACCCGGCATGTAGGCACATTCGGTGCCACGGATTCAACCCTTGAGGCCGCTTATTTCGATGACCCGACCAAGAGCATAGCATCAATGATTATTTTCGTTCCACGGTATAGAAGTCCGCGACTGGCCGATAAAATTTAGAATTGTCAATTATGCCTGGTGTTTCCGTTTGTCTTTTAATATAACGGGGTCGAGGTTTTAAAAGGCCAAACCGGCAGATAAACTCCAATATTCGTAGGGACTTGGATGAAAGGCCATACCCTGGCCAAACCGCATTCCTAAGACCAGATCGAAACCCTGTGTAACCGGCAGGAACCATTTTGTCCCAGCAGAATAAAGTGCAAAAACACTTCCATAGTCTTTGCCCCAGATGAGCGCTGGTCCAGCGCTAAAAAATACAGTCCACCTCCAGCGATTACATGGGCCTATATTTACAGCAGGTCCCAACTGAAAAGGTATTTGGCTTTTGTCGAAAGAAGTGAAGCGGTCGTATGAAAGAGAAGTTATCAAACCCCAGTGATCATTGAAAAAGTGGTATTTGGTAAGACTTGTCCCGGAAAAAGACCATTCACTAACTCCTGCCCGCGATGAACCGATCACATTGGAAAAATGAACATTGGCCGACCACTTTTTTATGGGGCATGTTTCGGGCGTATTCACCTGGCCAAGAAGTAAACCGGCAAATATGATATTAAGCGATAAGAGAAAAATCTCTCTGAGATTGAGTCTTCTTGAAATCATCTGGATCGACAGATTTTGTACTAAAGTAAAGAATATTGATACGAGCAGAAAGGCGCAAACAAATTTGGAATGGTATTCATTAAGCGGTCTGATTTTTCCTATTTTCCCGCTACAATACAATACTAAATGGTTGGTAATATGAGGCTGGTTGTAGGCATAGATATAGGAGGTACAAAAACCAAGGTAGGACTGGTGAACAGTGAAGGCCATTGTCTTGAACATACCTTTTTCAGGACAAGAGAATATGCTGACCTGGACGCCTATCTCGATAAAATAGCCGCTGTAGTACAGGAACTTGAAACCAAGTTTCCGGATAAACCTCAAATCCTTGGATGCGGCATAGGAGCTCCCAATGCATCCAGCCGCGATGGCACCATTGTTCATGCATCCAACCTTGTATGGAAAGGAGTAGTGCCTATTTTATCCAAGCTTAAGGAACGATTACCCATGCCCATGAAGATCACCAACGATGCCAACGCCGCGGCACTGGGTGAAATGCTTTTCGGGAATGCCAGGGGGATGACCGACTTCATCGTGATTACCCTTGGGACAGGATTTGGTGCGGGTATCGTAGCCAACGGCAAGCTTATAGAAGGATATGACGGGTTTGCGGGAGAGCTCGGGCATGTAGACATGACCATAGGCGATGGACGACTGACAGGGCAGAACGTAAGAGGAGGGTTGGAAGCCTATGTCTCGGCGACGGGATTGAAACGAACCATTCTTTACCTGATGAGCCAATACATGGACGAAAGCAGATTCAGGAGCATTGCCTACAATGACCTTCATGGAGAGGAGATTACCCAGGCAGCGGAAGAGGGTGATACCATTGCACTCAAAGCATTTGATTTTACCGCCGATATTCTGGGGATGGCGCTGGCCAATTTCACGGCTTTTTCTCAACCAGAAGCTTTCATCCTGATGGGCGGTCTCGTCAATAGTGGAAAATGGATTTTTGATCCACTCCACAAGTATTTCGAGTCTTACCTTCTCGAGGTGTACAAAGGAAAGGTAAAAATTCTGAGATCAGGACTTCCAGAGAAGACTTCGGCCATTTCAGGTGCAGCCGCTTTGATATGGGAAGATCTGAAGGACACCCCTAAACCATAAAGCTGGTTCAATACATCCGTTTCAGAACGCCTCCATAAGGCATGATCCAAGCAGGGTGTTTTCTAATCGACGCAAGCGGATAATAATGTTCTATGGTCTATACCGCTATTCCAAAGATAGGATCTAAAAGTGCTGCAATTCATTGGAATCTGTCGTAAATTGAATTATCAAAAAAATCATCATGAAATTTTATTTCTTAATTGTAGCAGGCTTAGTGTTTGCAGTGTCTTGCAAGACAAATCAAGGTATAGGTGCCACATCCGATGATACCAATACTGAATACAGTGAAGGCCTTGAGGATCCATTGATGTCTGTTGACCTTACGACGTATTTAAAAAGATTTCCTGGTATCAGTGTCAGAGGTCAAGGAATGACGGCGACCATTACCATACGTGGCGTCAGTTCTTTGAACATCAGTAATGAGCCGCTCATGATCCTGGACGGTATGCAGTTTCCTTCTTACGAAGACCTATACAGTGTCATAAATACGGCGAGCATCAAACGCATAGAAGTGCTTAAAAATCCCGATGAAATAGGTATTTATGGTGTGCGTGGAGCAAATGGGGTAATACGCATTACAACCAAAAAGAGTTGATCTTCAATTATTTTTGAGGAGGACTATCACCCTTTCTCATGACGCTGCGAGTCAGTCCATGGGTTGAGATAATAGGGCTAATCCGGCCTTTTTATACCGTGTTTTTTCATCCTGTCGCGTAGTGTGCTGGGGGTGAGGCCCAAAGCATTGGCCGCACCTCCTGGCCCGTTTATCTTCCAACGCGTTCTTTTCAATACTTCGATGAGGTGACTCTTTTCGAC
>JBFKOL010000303.1:0-5460 GCA_041628815.1 Saprospiraceae bacterium
ATCAACTACTGGTGTGCCAATCAGACTGTGATGCAACGGTCTCTTGCAGCCAAAAATTTAAGAGAAGCACAAATCGGGCTGATGGCCGGCGGTGTAATGAAGTACCTGATGGCCGTAGTGATTGTCATACCTGGAATCGCTCTTAGTGGTATATTGGGACCTGAAGGCCTGGAAGATCCTGATATGGCGTTTCCTTACCTTGTCTCCAACTTCCTACCCGTGGGATTAAAGGGAATCATTCTCTGCGCCTTGTTTGCCTCACTGATGAGCACCGTCGACTCAACCTATAACTCTCTTGCCACCTTGTTCTCCATTGACATTTATAAGACATACATTAACAAAAATGCCTCGGAGTACGAGATAGTTTCCACCGGAAGAAAGGTAATCCTGCTTTCACTGGTTTCCGGTATTACGATGGGACTGGTATTACTTATCCTCAAATTTAAGGACCCGGGTGCAGCTTTCACACACACCCTAAACGAATTGCGATACTACATTAACTGTGGCATCGTAGTTCTGATCTGTGGTGCCGCAACACTCATCGCGCCCCGGCAAAGGACAGCCATACTTGCTTTCTTCAGCACCATCCCCCTGCATCTGCTGTTCATCCAGCTTTTTCCGGGCATGAACTATTTTGTCCGGGCATTCTGGGTGATTTTTTGTGGTTATGTACTGCTATCGCTATTGCACACGTCTCCCAGATGGAAAGAATACCGTGAATGGACACCAGACCACCCTACGGACATCAAACAAATGGGATGGGGACTATTGATTTCACTCGTCGTATTGCATATCGTATTTCATTGATCCTTAAATCCCCATTCGGACTCCTCCGTAGAAGTATACACCAGGACCCGGTTCATAGTATCGTCCACCAAATGCGTTGATTCTTATGTTGTCATGATAGAAAGTGTCCAGGAGGTTTTCAATACCGAAAAAAGGCGATATCATAAATCCTTTCATTTTCCATGAATGACCAGCACTGAAGGACAGCAGTGAATAAGCCCTGTCGTAAACGTCGTTTTTGTTATTCAAGGCGATGCTTCCAGTGGACCTTAACAGCAATCCGGCCCGAAGCCCGTTATCCTGTCGGTAGGAAAGTGAGATGCTTCCGTGACGCTGGGGCACACCGGGGATATCATTGCCGGAAAAGTCTTGACCGGATTCTACAAAATCATCAAAGGAATAGTCTGCAATCGTCAGGGCACCATCTATATACCAGTACTTCAAGGGGTTCATCGAGACTTCCAATTCGATACCTTTTCTCGTAGATCGCGCACTATTCTTGTAAAAATCACGACCAGGAAATTCATCGAGCTCAAACGATATTATGTCATCTCTTGTCTCTATGTGAAATAGCGCCGCAGACATTGAAATCCGGGAATGACTGAGCCTGTAGCCCAACTCGAAATTGACAGCTTTTTGAGGCAAGAGTTCCATGTTGAACCCCCCGGCGCCAGAGGGGTTGGAGGACAGTTCGCTCAGCGCAGGAGTTTCAAAACTGGTAGATGTGTTAGCAAAAAGGAAATGGCCTGCATTGATTCTGAAGTTCACTCCCAGGCTTGGATTTAAGGAATGATAAGACTGTTTGCCGGAGTCATCCCCGTCGGTCAAGAAATGGTCTCCGGCCTTCAACTGGTTTAGATCAAGCCGCAGACCGCCACTCCATTCCCACCTATCGATGATGTATCTATCGAGAACGTACAAGCTTTGTTGGTGAAATGATTCTAACTGATCAAAGTTCAATTCTCGTTTGATACCCATTTCGTTGATATACCTCTTGCGATCATCTCTTTGAAAACCCCATTCCAGTCCAATTAATAACTTGTTCACACCTTGACGAAGAACCTTGTCGATAGAATAATCGGCATTTAATCCACCATACAACCTGTCAAGTTCTATCCAACCCCCATTGGCAAATGGGAGCCGACCCGCAAAAGATCGCGAGGAAAGATAAATGCCTCCCCTGAAGTTTTCACCATCATATTGGGCACTGCCCTTCATCTGACGGACGGTTTCGCCTGCATTAAAATGTACATTTCTATCTCTTGCGTTATAGGGCGTGGTAGCTGATGCTGCCAGATCGATGCCTCCGGGATCAAGAGCTTCAGGGCTGTCCATATAAGACAAGTTCCACATCCATTGTTCATTTCCTTTTGCGTCCAAAACGCCGTTGTATCCGATGATGGTACTTTGAAAGCTTGAATGGGTGCGATGTCCTTCTGAAGTCATATGACTCAACCGGATTTGATGTCTGGCGGAGCCCGAAATAAATCCACCCCCAAGGCTGAGCTGTCTCGAAGCGAATGAGGCACCCGATGCGTATCCATTCAGGTAGTTCTGGTCGAAATCCTTGACGGTTGTAATGCGGATAACACCGCCGGAGGCGTTGCCATGCAATACAGAAGAAGGTCCCCTCAATACTTCAATTGAATGCAGGTTGAGGAGATCGAGATTATCCACCTGCCCCTGACCATCCGGGGTGGTCTCCTCGAATCCATCTACTATCAATTTGACACCACGGATGCCAAATGAAGCACGCGCTCCAAATCCTCGCAGAGAAATGCGGAGGTCCTGTGCATAATTGGTGGCGTTATTTGCAAAAAGACCCGGCACGACACTTAAAAAGTCATTAAGACTCACGTATGGTTTGGGTGGCAAGGATTCCACCTGGACCAGAGAAACGGATCTGACCGAACGTACAGATTCTACGGGAATGCGCTCTGCAGAAATCACTACACTGTCGAGGAGGTACGTGTTGTCCTTCTGACCGTATAAGTACATATTGAACAGCATGAGGAGGGTCATTAAGACCATCCCAGGGAAATAGCGTCTCATCTTAATGAAGGGCTTGAAATGATGTCAACGCAGCTCTTCGAGGTATTCCACTACCAACTCAATCTGTTGGGCGCTGAGAATTTCCTTATACGGGGTCATCAAACCTTTTCCATTGGTTACCTGAGCAATGCGTTCTTCTTTGGAAAGCGTTGAAATGGACAAATCTTTGGCTCCGCTAACACCCAGCTTTCCATCGGCACCATGACAGATTACACAATATTGTTTGTAGATCAACTGGCCCCTTCTGTTCGATGGTCTTTCCTCATCGGAAGATGTTTCGGCAGGTGTGTTTGCTGAGGTGGATGCAGCTGGATCAACCGAACTTGATTCTGCCGCCGACTTTTTATCCCCGCCGCAAGCCATCAAAAGAAATAGCATCATCGAAATAAAAACAGTAAATCCGTGCGATCTTTTCATATCCTGAAATTAGTTGTCATGTATAAATAAACCCTTTTGGAGCCTTCAAAAATAGCTAAAAAAATATTGTGATTCTCACACAAGACAAGTCATCCAAAATGGTTAGAGAATTCCTTTTTCCACAAGATACCTTTCCGCATCAAGTGCAGCCATACATCCTGTTCCTGCTGCGGTAACGGCCTGGCGATAAACCTTGTCAGCCGCATCGCCCGAAGCGAAGACACCTTCTACATGAGTCTTGGATGTACCAGGCATTACCTTTAGATACCCGGTCTCATCCATTTTGAGCCAGTCTTTAAAAATACCTGTGTTGGGTTTGTGTCCAATGGCCACAAAAAAGGCTTTGACCGCCAATTCTGATTCTTCACCAGTCACGTTATTCTTCACCTTGACACCTGTTACTTCTTCGTCACCCAGTACTTCGACAGCCGAAGTGTTCCAATGCACGGTGATGTTTTTATTGTTAAATACCCGGTCCTGCATGATTTTGGATGCCCTCATTTCATCCCTTCTTACAAGTATGTGCACGTTTGGGCAAAGTTTTGCGAGGTAGGTAGCCTCTTCGGCAGCAGTATCTCCACCCCCCACGATGGCCACATCCAGTCCCTTGAAGAAGAAACGATCACAGACCGCACAGGCAGAAACACCTTTGTTCATGAGGCGCTGTTCGGATTCCAGTCCCAACCATTTCGCACTGGCACCTGTCGAAATAATTACTGTATGGGAGCGTATTTCTTCTCCTGACTCGGTTATAATCTTGTGCACCGGCCCGGTAAAATCCACTTTGGATATCATCTCGTACCTCACTTCGGTACCAAATCTTTCTGCCTGTTTTCTAAAATCATCCATCATCTGTGGGCCCATAATGCCTTCCGGATATCCTGGGTAATTTTCCACATCGGTGGTAATCATCAGTTGACCTCCAGGCTCAGGACCCGTAAATAGCACGGGATCCATTCCAGCCCTGGCGGCATAAATGGCCGCCGTGTATCCGGCAGGACCTGAACCGATGATCACACATATTTTCGTTTCTGACATATCGAACATTTTAGGTTATAATGCCTCGTGGGCAAGGTGGTTCAACGAAAAGCACAAAAGTAGAAAACTGAAACAATAAAACAACCGAATGGTTGGAACACCGAAAACATGATATTATGTCCGCTGAAAGGAGGGTTATTCTTTGGTTAAAACACCCGGTCCTACTTGCATGTTTAAAGCATTGATTTTAACTAGGTGAATCACTTTGTGGCCATGAAGAAGATATTTATTATATCCCTAGTTTTGTTTCTTTGTATCTCCTGCACAGTTAATGATCGCATTGCAGTTTTCGAGGATCAAGGTTTAGCCGGATCCATTGACGAGCGGGACTATGTGGAGTATATCGATACCGACGCCTTTGAAGCCCAACTGACGTTCCTTGGGATGGGATCTCAATACTTCATCTTCGAATGTTCCGTAGAAAATTTTTCATCAGATACAATCTTCATGTATGCCGAAGATTACCGCATGGACACTGGTCTCGGCAAATTATTGTCGCCCTATACCCAAGACGAACTGATCGACTTGCTTCAACATGAGAAAAGCCAATGGAAAAAAGAAAAAAAGAATCGAACGATCTGGAATTCTATTGTTGCAGGACTTGGTGTCGTCGCGGCGGCAGCATCGGGATCCGGCGTAGCAGAAAACGTTTTTTACAGTGCAGAACCCCTGGCTTTTATTTTTGAAGAACGCAGCTTTTACCAGCGAAATATCAAGTCGGTCGAGGATGAAATGGCCTACGTATTCGATATGGGATTCGAAGATGAAGTGATCCCTCCCGGTGCTACCCTTTTCAAGGATTTGTTGTTCCCACTTCAACTGGTGACAGATGATGTGCACATAGTCTACGAAAACGACAGGCAAAGTGACGAATGCTGGTTCGATGAAAGAATATTCAAGAGGCCTCGATGACCACTACGGGTAATTTCGGCCAGCTTTCAAAACTGAAGCAAAAATCCATCCCACAGAGGCCAAACGTATATCCGTAATTCTTGTTGCAAGAGTCTGGGCAGGCCCCTCTGCACAGTCGCCTGCAAAAGTAGGTTATCCCAAATGCAACAAGACATGGCGATCTTTGTCTAATGTCCGATGAAAGACCCTGCTGATCGCATTATATTTGAATGGTGCCCAATCAAATCGTCAATAAAGCTGACCTGGTTTATTTAC
>JBFKOL010000304.1:0-5405 GCA_041628815.1 Saprospiraceae bacterium
ACCGATCACGCCCTGATTTCCAAAATTGAAAACCTTGAGAGACATCTGGCAACGTCGGAATCTGTCCAGCAAAGATGGATGAATGAGATCATGCAGGGCTATACCTCAAGTCAGAACAGGGCTTTGGAAGAATGGATGGTCAACGGGCTCGCGTTTTTGGAAGAACAACGACGTCGAGACATGGCGGTTATGGAACAGGCATTCTTCAGGTGGGCAGCCGCGATATCGCCCAATTCTTCCACCGGCTATGTCAATGATCTACAGACCTATCTCGGCCGAAATAGCGAATAAAACATTCATTAATTGAAAATCATCATCATGAAAAACATAATCCTTTTCTTTTTTCTCTTTACTCTTTGCTTAAATGTTGAAGCTCAGGACATCGATAAGGGTCGCATGGATCGCGACCTGGAAGTAGCAGAAAATGTCCTATCGACATTGCTGGGAAAGAAACACAACAGATTCTATTACCTAAGTGGTTTCTCCAATGAAGCTGTGGAAAGTTCATATCTGAGGGACTACGGTGTTGTCATCGCCGTAAAAAGAAGTCTCTTTCCAATATCAATAAACCAAGATTTTTCTACCATATCCATTGGGAAAGGTGATGAAAAAGACTCTGCACAAAAAGTAGTTATCGCTCCGGGAAAACTGGAAGCTGGTAGCGTCGTGCTGTCTTCTAGTGATTATGAAAAGAACAAGGATAAGACCGAAGACGACTTTATTGCACAATCCAAGACTTTTTTAGTGGATTACGGACATTTAATTGGACAATTAAACCCACAACATCACATCATGATCAAGTGGGGTGGTAATTCATCACCATTGTATTTGTTCAATGAGTATTCCGATGCATCAGGTGGAAACTACTCTTTTAGCACACCGGGGGCACAAAGGCAAATTACCATTGAGATAAAAGTTTCAGACATTCGAGATCACCAGCAGGGACGTATAGACAGAGATGAAGCTCTGAGTCGCGTGGTAGTGACCAGGAGCGAGCATAATGCAGAAAAGGTGGCAGATCTGGAGTTGCTGGCATCCATGTTTGAAAGATTATACAAGAGTGACCTGTCAGATACGTATTACAGCACCAACAGGGTCGCCTACACAAGCCTCAAAAACTATGGAGTCATCTTTAAAATGAAAGTATATTCTTCGGTGGAGGAAGGTGGATTATTTAGAATACCGACCATTGGCACAAAAACTTCAACGATTGAGGAACGCAATCAAAAGGTTATGGAAATGCTTCCTGCATTCGAAAAGTCATTCAAAGAAAATCTTATCAATTATGGACGTACTGTGAAAAGCATAGCACCGAATGAGACATTGCGTTTTGAAATTAGCATGACACAATGCGACGGTTGTCAGGGATTCCCAAAATCCATTCACTATAGCGTGAAAGGATCGGTCCTGGACCAGTTCAATAAGGGTGCAATTTCTCTCGAAAATGCCATGACATCCATAACCGTTGATAAGAAATAGGAATTTTTTCCATCAGCGAACAAGTCAAAATAATCTGGCGTTGGAGCAATAATAACTCGCTTGTTCGCATTTCGTCCAACATTTTTGAAAGATCGCCACTATCTTGAGTCCAAAATCAAGATATCGTGAATCGAATTATCCGTCTGTGGCCGCTTTGTGCGTCCTTGTTGGTAATGGTTGCTTGTCAACAAAAACCTAAACCTGAAATTATCCAGCTATCTCCGGAATATGGCGTCATCTTGGCCGATCAAATTCGCGAACAGGTAGGAGCGACCATTGCAGAAGGACTGATTCTTGATCTGTGGGCGGCAGATACACTCGTCAAAGACCCTACCGCCATCAGTATCGACAATGGCGGCAGGATTTTTTATAACCGAGCACAAAGGTTAAGAAATTCGGAATTTGACATACGGGGCCATCGAGACTGGATGACAGCGTCTATCTCTTTTCAATCACCAGAAGACAGGAGAAAATTCCTGCGGGATACGTTTGCCACAGAGCGCAGTCATCTCAATACATGGTTACCTGACCTGAATAGGGACAGCATTCACGATTGGCGGGACCTTACCGTCGAAAAAGAAGAAGTTTGGTGGATAGAAGATGGTTCAGGCGACGGGATTGCCGACAAAGCCCAGTTGTTCATCCGCGATTTCCATGAAGAGCATACGGATCTGGCCAACGGTCTTCATGCGGAAGAAAACGAAGTATTCCTTGCCGTAGGTCCTGATCTTTGGCGGTTGAAGGATAAGGACGGTGATGGAATTGCGGATGATAAGGAGTCGATCAGTCATGGATATGCCGTTCACATCGGTTTTGGAGCACATGGGATGTCTGGCGTGACCAGGGGGCCAGATGGACGCATTTGGTGGGGCATCGGTGACATTGGCATGAATGTAGTCGATAAAGATGGAAAGCAATGGAAGTACCCCAACCAGGGGGTTATTGTACGCAGCGAGCCTGATGGCACTGGCTTCGAAGTTTTCGCTGCTGGTCTGAGGAATACACATGAATTTGTTTTTGACCAGTATGGCAATCTAATCACGGAGGACAACGATGGAGATCATCCTGGTGAAAGGGAACGGTTGGTTTATATTACGAACGGAAGCGATGGAGGATGGCGCATCAACTGGCAATTCGGCAAATACACCGACCCTAAGAACAACCTATACAAGGTTTGGATGGACGAGCGTTTACATGTACCACGTTGGGAAGGCCAGCCCGCTTATATTACACCACCCATCGTAAATTATGTCAACGGACCCACGGGTATGGTTTATAATCCCGGCACTGCACTAAGTGAGCGGTGGTACGATCACTTTTTTATCGTCGAATTCCGTGGCACTCCGGCCAATTCTCCCATTCACGCTTTTACCCTCGAACCCGATGGTGCCTCTTTCAAATTGAAAACCACAGAGAAAATCGTCTCGGGACTGTTACCCGCTGGGCTAGCTTTCGGACCTGACGGCGCTCTTTACTTCAGTGACTGGATCGATGGATGGGGTACCAAGGAAAAAGGCCGGATATGGAAACTCGATGCAACTGACAGGGGCAATGCAGATATCAGAAAGGAAACACAGGCATTGTTGGCTGAAGACTTTACAAAGAAAACGGTAATGGACCTGGGCAACCTCCTTGGCCATCAGGATATGCGTGTCAGGTTGAAAGCTCAGTTTGAATTGGCCGACCGAGGTGAAAATGGGCACAAAATATTTACAGAAGCCGCATCTCCGTCCTCTTCACAGTTAAAACGAATCCACGGATTATGGGGCATAGCCCAACTGTCCAGAAAGGATTTGAAATTTGCAACTCCTTTAGTACAATACTTGACTGATGAAGACCCTGAGATCCAGGCACAGGCTGCCAAGATGATAGGGGATGTGAACTACAGCCAAGCGGCAGATGGTCTTATCCCGTTGCTCATGCATCCTTCATTGAGGGTACAGTTTTTCGCCGCCGAGGCGTTGGGCAGGACCGCCCATAAACCAGGTCTTGTACCCATCATGCGAATGCTTGAGGCCAATGATGACAAGGATGCCTGGTTGCGACATGCAGGTGCTTTGGCTATGGCAAGGATTGGTGATACTCAACCCATAGTAGCTAATGCCGGGCATCCTTCCAGGGCCTTGAGAATTGCGTCGGTCGTAGCATTGCGAAGGTTGCAGGATGCTGGCGTCAGCGTCTTTTTAAATGATCAGGATGAATACATTGTGGCAGAGACAGCGAGAGCTATACACGACGATTACTCCATTGAAGGTGGACTCCCTGCACTGGCGGCATTATTGAATACCACCAATTCGAAAAATGAGGTCATCGTAAGAAGATGTATCAGTGCTAACCTTAGGCTGGGGCAAACTGAAAATTTCCAGGCACTGGTTCAGTATGCTCTTAAAGACAAAGCGCCATCGGTCTTGCGCGTTGAGGCATTGGAAGCACTTTCTACATGGGAAGATCCCTCACCATTGGACAGGGTAGATGGTCGGTTTCGGGGATATTTCAAACGTGAAGCACCCATTGATCTGATTTCTGGACCTATTCGCACCTTATTGGATCACCGCGACGACAAATTAGTCGTAGCAGCGATCCGGGTAGTACGTGATCTGTCATTAAATGAAGAACATAAGCTGGCACAATTGGCCAGGAGAGGGCAATATGCATCCATACGTTCAAAGGCCATCGATGCATTGGCAGCTATGAACTACCAGGATATGGCTTCAGTCCTTCAGTCGGCACTCAAAGACCCTTCCACCACAGTTCGTTCATCTGCGTTGGCGAGTTTACCAAAGGCTCAGATTGACGACGCAACGGCGGTTCTGCTTTTAGAAAATGTTCTGAGAATTGGCACGATCGAAGAAAAACAAACCGCCCTGCAAGCGTTGACACATATGTCTTCAGATCAAAGCATCGCTTTGCTTGAGAACATGTTGGCAAGAATGGGTGATGGAAGAATAGAGAAGGAACTTCACCTCGACGTAATAGAGGCTGCTACCGAAGTGGGGATGTCATCCGACAATTCCTACTTGCAAAAGTATTATGCACAATTTGAAAGTGGAAAAATCGACCCAGAATTTGTTCCGGCCCTGTTTGGAGGTAATGTCGATCGCGGCAGGAATATATTTTTCAGACACGAAGGCGCGCAATGCATGCGCTGTCATACTGTCTGGGAATGGGGGGGCGATGCGGGCCCCGTGCTTTCAGGTGTAGGAAGCAGACTTGACAAAGAGTCGTTGCTGCAGTCGCTGATCGATCCAAATGCGGAAATAGCTTCGGGATATGAGAGCATTGCTGTTTACACGAAACAGGACGAGACTTTTAGTGGTATTGTAAGGACTGAGACCGACACTGACCTGACAATGATATTAGGAGACCTTTCTTTAAAGACGATCAAAAAAGAAGACATCGTCGACAGACTCGAAGCGGCATCAAGTATGCCGGGAGTCAAAGAAATATTGACCAAGAAAGAAATTCGGGACCTTGTGGCCTTCTTGGCGAGCATTACGGAGTCGCATTCGTCCGACTAAGTTGATTTTTCGGAGGGTCCAAAAGAGGTCATCCAATTTTTCTTATACTTGAACCAAAACAGGTAAGCAAAAGTCATCACTATAAATATTGCGACACCCAACATGCCAAAGAAAGGCGTACTGGGTACGCGCGTTATGATTTCTGCCACGAAGGCGGCATAGAGCCCCATCACGGACCAATACATGAAGGCCAGGTGGTAGTGTACCCAAGTGGTTTTTCTCCTTGTGATTGCGGGTATCATTCCTCCGGCCAGTGTTAAAGTAGAGACGACCGAGAAATAATGGAAAATGGCAAATTCACCGAACAGGTTGTACAGCATAAACGAAGTGGTCAACATGATCGTCATGGAGACAGCATAGAGGTATCCCACAGTCTCATGGATGACTGTACCTTTTGGTGTTAAGATC
>JBFKOL010000305.1:0-5373 GCA_041628815.1 Saprospiraceae bacterium
GGGGAGTACTGCCAATGTAGGTGGGGCAGCTTCTGCGCCTATTGTAGCTTCGGCCTTTAGTCCAGCTCTGGCACCAGTAGGTGTCTTGCTGGCAGTACTTGGTTATGCCCTTGGAACCTATGGTGCTATCATTTGTGCATTGATCATGCAATGGGTAACAACCTTATAGACCAAGGTCTTTCCATATTCGGCATCGTTGCAGTATTATAATGATAATGAAATGAATCCATCATGTATTTAAAATTATATTCTCTAAGTAAATCCATTCTGTTCTTTTTCCTGATTATCAGTAATTCACTGCTCGTCACTGGTCAATCAAACGATACGCTCAATATCCTCATTATTGGAGGACATCCCGATGATGCGGATCTCTGTGCCGGAGGTTCTGCCATAAAGTGGGCGAAGCTCGGTCATAATGTAAAATTTCTATCCCTTACAAATGGAGACGCTGGTCACCACGAACAGGGGGGCGGAGCCCTGGCAAAAAGGCGGCGCGCAGAAGCTCAAGAATCGGCAAGAAGACTGGGTATAGCCGCCTACGAAGTCCTTGATTTCCACGATGGCGAACTGTTGCCTTCATTGGATGTTCGTCTTGAAGTGATTCGGCAGATCAGATCCTGGAAAGCAGATCTCGTCATTCTGCCCAGACCCAATGACTACCATCCCGATCACAGGAATACGGGCCTCGTGGTTCAGGACGCCGCATATATGGTTATCGTACCCAATGTAGCTTCTGATACACCTCCGCTGGATAAAAATCCCGTTTTTATGTATTGCCAGGACAGATTTCAGAAGCCAACACCTTTCGAGCCACACATCTCTGTAGATATAGGTGATGTATTTGCTCAAAAAGTACACGGCCTGGATGCGCATGTTTCTCAATTCTATGAGTGGCTTCCCTGGACCATGGGGAGATTGGAAGAAGTTCCGGGGGACCCGGTAGTAAGAAAACAATGGCTCGCCGAATGGAGGCAGAGAGAACCCAATACCCAAGTAAAAGAAAACCTAATGTCCTGGTACGGACAAGATAAAGGACCAGAGATCCGACAAGCTGAAGCATTTGAACTGTGCGAATATGGAAGCCAACCCACTGCAGAACGATATCAAGAACTCTTTCCAATGCTCCAAAGGCCGTCTCAGATTACTACCAGGAGGATACACGAGACGATCAAAGTTGATGGCCGCCTGGATGAAAAAGTATATCGCGATATACAGCGTTTAGAATTGTGGAACAGCCTGACGGGTAAGGCCGTAAACGATGAGGCTTACAGGACTTTTGTTTATATTTTCCACAATACGGAATTCTTATATCTCGCATTTGATTGTCGAGATCAAGATATATGGGCTGAATTTACAGAAAGGGATCAACACCTTTGGAAAGAAGAAGTGGTGGAGGTATTCATTGATACCGATGAAGACCACCAAAACTATTTTGAAATCGAGGTGTCACCAACGAATGTACTTTTCGATAGCTATATCGTAGATCCCGGAAATATCGACCTGGTCGAAACACCTAAATTCGATTTTAAGCAAATCCGTCATGCAGTCAACTTAGATGGCACCGTCAAAAACCGAAAGGACCAGGACAAAAGGTGGACTGTGGAAATAGCCATACCGCTCAAGGAATTGGTAGAGCCGAAGGAAATGGTCAGGTCAACCCATTGGAAGATCAACTTCTACAGGATCAACAGGGACCAGTCCGATTTCAAGTACTTCGCATTGAGACCCACATTTGGAAGTTTTCACAAACCCGGTTATTTCGCTAAACTCACCTTTGAAGAATGACTTTTCATTACCAAAACCTGACGATGCCATAGATACCGACAAATGCAATGGTTGCTATGCTGAGCCATAGAATGGCATCGTAATATACCGAGGGTGTGAATCCTGGCCGACACCTAAAGTAGCGAATGTGTATGCCGGCACCCACTACGAGGAACAAGATGACCGATGTCACTATACCTCCTGCAACGATCATAGCTACTGGCGATCTAAAAAACAAAAACAAGGCGGTCCAAATCAGGGGAAGGATCCAGGCCAACAGATTGATTGACTTACCCCGTTGAATGGGATCTTTAAAATCAATCCAACCAATCTGTCCAAAAATATCCGAGTATTGACGTGTCCATGCTGCTAGCGCTGAAAAAAGTGTTGAAAAAAGGACAATTAATGCTCCCACAAGGAATACCATTCTCGCACCCGGACCCAATGTTGTGGTATACATTTGTGATAAAACTTCCACCATTTCATATCCCGCCGGCACTTGTTGGCTTGCATATAATACGGCGGCACCCAACAGGTAGAAAGCTGCTGTTACTAGGGTATAAACGATCATGGCAAGTATGGCATCCAGGTACATTACCTTCAACCATCCATTGGCCCTTTGTTCCCATTGTTCATTGTCCTGAAAAGATCCCGTAAAGCGGGCATATCCCTTTTCGGTACACCAGTAGGTATAGTGAACTATTTCATCTCCGCCAACACCTGTGATGCCAAAAGCTCCAATGGCTACAGCCACTGCTTCTTTCGGTAAATTGAACCTGAGACCCTCCAAAATTTGGTTTGAGGAAAGTGCGAATTCGGTAAACTGCAAGAAATACAAGGAAGCAAAAGTCATCAAGGTGAACAATGCGATCATGACCAGGGCACCTTTTTCGATGAAACCATAGTCACCGTTATGGACAATTGCCGCTGCACCTGCGGCTCCCACGAATGCCCAAATGGCCACATCCACTCCCGGACAAATCATATGCAGAATGATGGCTACTCCACCCACGATCCCTCCAAGTTGAGTCAACTTTAATATCATGAGTCCCAGGAAAGACCAGATGGACCAATGTGCATTTTTAAATCTTTTTCCGGGAAGGGCATTGAAAGCTGCCATCGCCGTTTCTCCGTGAAGGATGGCATGACGGCCAAATTCCAATTGTATAGCCACCTTTATGACGCAACTCAAGAGGATGATCCAAAACGTGATAAAACCTGCTTTGGCACCAAGCGTCGTAGTGGCGATCAATTCCCCGGATCCCACGATAGACGCCGATAGTACAAATCCCGGCCCAAGGTATTGGAGTCTTCCAACAAGTGAATGCGGAGGTTCTTTTATATGATCCGGGGACTGGGCATATTTATCTGCTACTTTCACTGGTTGTCAAGGTCCTCCCAATATTCCACGGCTCTTCTTGTATGAGGTATGCAAATGGAACCGCCTACAATATTCGCTATGGCAAACACTTCATAGATTTGTTCGGTTGTCACTCCTATTTCGTGGCATGTACCTAGGTGATATCGAATGCAATCGTCGCATCTCAATACCATCGAGGCTACCAGACCTAGTAGTTCTTTTGTTTTCTTATCCAAGGCGCCATCCTGGTAGGCGTTCGTATCGAGATTAAAGAATCTCTTTATCACCTTGTTGTCCTGTGACAATATTTTGTCGTTCATAGCCTTCCTATAGGCATTGAACTCTGCGACCGGGTCACTCATAAGCTGTTGTATTTGTATTGCTTCCAGAAGGCCCTCACCATTTTAATTATGAGTAAAAAGGACCCGAGAAAGCTCATAAAACTGAAAAACAAATATTCCGATCGAATATAGCGCAATAACCACACTTGTTTTTTGAATGGAAGGTGGGTAAGTACACTCTGTAGACCTTCGCGGTCATTGAACTCCAAAAAAGAATGGATTCCTTCTAATAATGGGAAAAAACAGAGGGGGACCAGGAAGATAAGAACAATCTTAAAAATCTTCGAGTATGCCAGTGGATGACTGTTGAAAAAAAGGAGATACCTCGAAAAGGTAATACCGAGGATAATATAGAGAATATTGAAGTGTATAAAGGGAAAGTCAACCTCACTAATAGCAAAGGGTAGCAGCACCAATGAAGCCATTAGCAATGTGATGATCCACCACAATATTTCTGCGGTCCAATGTTTATCGGTGTTGTTGGATGGCATGATTCAAAACGGGTTAATTGCAATGAACTGAAGGATAGTTATGTATCCAAAATCTGTTTCTATCAACCTCATTTTGGTTAATTGGTTTTGTGGAATGCATTACAAAACAATTATAGGGTTCAAATATAGTCAGATCTTTTCCAAGGAGGACAAGGCTACATTTGGTATATAAAATTTAAGAATCATTACTGTCCGGTTGAATGTAATAGCCCTATTTTGTTGATATAAGTAGCTGATAATCAGCATGCATTGATAAAGGTCTAAAAAGTGCCCCCCTCACTAGAAATTCTATTCAGTTCATTGACATTCAAGTCCGATTTTCAATGCATTTCTTGTTGATATCACGTTTTACCAAGAAGGACCTGTGCTGCTGGCAATGGCGATCAGGAGTAAAAATACCGTCGCGTCTGCCGGCTGCCATAATTCACTTGTACAAGCACAGGCGGGGCTTATCCTGTGGATTTACCTTTTTAAGAAAAAGTACTCCTAAGAAATATAGACTTTAGGGTGGTCCGCCTGAAAAAAGCAGGATGGAGAAGCAGGTATTTTTCTATTCCGAATCCATTAAAGCGTAAATCATCGAGCCCGAAACGGTGCTCAATTCCCGCCATATTCAGCAGCACGAGCTTTTGAACACTTTTGGCGGCAAAGAAGTGTTGAAAGAATCATTTTGGACGATTCCCCGGACTATATTGTATTAAGAATGCATAAACAAAAAAGCCCTGCTGCGAACGCAACAAGGCTTTTATAATAAGTTGGCAGCGACCTACTCTCCCGCCTTAGCAGTACCATCGGCGCTGAGGGGCTTAACTTCTCTGTTCGGAATGGTAAGAGGTGGAACCCCCTCGCTATAACCACCATTAACTCTTTTCTCCGGAAGACCGGAGCGGCACCTGACCCGACAACTTTGTCGGGATCCATCGCTTCAGCGAAGGAGGGCCAATAACATTTACTTCCGACATTTCGGAGTATATAACTTTAAACAGACTGTAATATCGAGTAATCAGAAATAATGGGAATTGAATAAGAAGCTTTCGGGTAATTAGTACTACTCGGCTGCGACACTCACATGCCTTCGACCTGTAGCCTATCAACCTGGTCGTCTTCCAGGACCCTAAAAGGAGTACTCATCTTGAAGTTGGCTTCGCGCTTAGATGCTTTCAGCGCTTATCCATTCCGCACATAGCTACTCTGCGATGCACCTGGCGGCACAACAGATACACTAGAGGTGCGTCCAACACGGTCCTCTCGTACTAGTGTCAGATCTCCTCAATACTCCTACGCCCACAGCAGATAGAGACCGAACTGTCTTGCGACGTTCTGAACCCAGCTCGCGTGCCACTTTAATGGGCGAACAGCCCAACCCTTGGGACCTTCTCCAGCCCCAGGATGTGACGAGCCGACATCGAGGTGCCAA
>JBFKOL010000306.1:0-5349 GCA_041628815.1 Saprospiraceae bacterium
AGGTAGTTGCGTTCGGTACTCATATCAGACATAACAAGGTCATGCGATCAAAGTTTTATCTTGCGGCATGTCGATCTGTAATCATTCAATAAAGGTAAGCCGCACTGCGCACTATTACACCTACGGAACACTGTCGAAGGAAACCAAGTACATATCCTTCGCACTCCACGGTTATGGTCAGTTAGCATCGAAAATGGTGAAGAAATTCAAATTTCTAAACCCTCAAACGCATTATGTAGTGGCTCCTGAAGGACTCAATAGTTTTTATTGGCATGGCAACAACGAACCCGTGGCATGCTGGATGACGCGAAAAGACCGTTACGACGAAATCAACGATTTCAACAGCTATCTCGACGAATTGTACCAGCGAACTGCGGCAAATGTAGACCAAAGCGTTGTGAAGACAATTATGGGTTTTTCCCAGGGTTGTGCCACCATGTGGAGATGGATGCATGGCCGTCAACCGTCATTTGATGTCATGATCAATTGGGGAGGATGGATTCCGGAGGATATCAGTTATCTGCACCTGAGAAATTATCTCAGGGACCGTCAAATTCATGTTGTCTATGGTGACAGCGATGAATTTCTAACCGATAGTATCGTCGGGCAAATGAAAACTTTGATCAAAAGGAATCAGTTGAAGGCACAAACCCGTGTTTTTAAAGGCGGACACAGGATCCCTGCCGATGAGCTGGAAAAATTCTATGATGAACACATTTTGACTTATTCTCCGGGTACCCATTGAACAAGAAAGACATCTCTCGTACTTGCCGTGAGGCGTAATTTCTCGGAAAGACGATATCCAATGATCCAAAATACGTCCTGTCCTTTGCAAAGAAGTGGCACGAGCTTTTTCTTGAAGACCGGTATTTTCTTTTCGATGAACCAGTCGCTCATCATTTTGTGTCGGCCATCCATCCCCAGGGGACAGATGCGATCACCTTTTCGCCAGGTTCTCAGGGTGAGCGGAAATCGGATGGACGCCCCATCGACAATTTCTATGTACGGGTCCTTGCTAAAGGAAAAGTCATGGATTTTTTTGATGATGAGCGTATTACCCGCAGATGTCCTGTATATTCCGGGGCCGGGAATATGCAGAAATTCTAAATCCATTTTTTCGCCATTGCGAATGTATAGATGGTCTCGGTCAAAATAGGCCGTATGGGTTGAAGAGGCGAATTGAGCCCCGCTTTCATGGGTATCCAACATTTTTTTCACCTGGTCTTTTGAAAATCCATACAATTGAAGCCAATGGTGAAGCAAAGAGACGGCACCCGGAATCTGCCTGATTTCCGAAATTTGCCGAATGGCCAATCCTTCGGGGTTTTCTTCCATCCATTTCTCGGATTCAAGAGTGGCCAAATACTCGAGGAGCCTGAACTCATTCTGAAGCAGGAATGAGGACTCTGCCAGCGATCTTGTGGCAGCGGGAAATCGCTTTGTTAGTAGCGGCAGAACATCATTGCGTAAAAAGTTTCTGTTATACCTGGTTTCAAGGTTGGTGCTGTCCTGTCTAAAAGGTACCGTATTTTTGTAAGCATACCGCAAAATTTCCTCTTTCGACAAGGGTAATAGGGGGCGGCGATACTTGTCCCTGATGGGTGCTATAGCGGCAAGACCTTTGGATCCCGAGCCTCGCAGAGCGTTTATTAAGAAAGTTTCAGCAACGTCGTCGGAGTGATGTGCCAGACAGGTAAAGTCATAATTAAAACGCTCCATCACATCTTCGAAGAAGTGGTATCTCATGGTTCTCGCCTTCTCCTGAAGATTGCCTTTTTTCATTTCCCGGATGTCCTCTTCTGATGCCTTGAACATGTGAAAATCGATATTCTTTTTACTGCAGTAGGATTTGACCAATGAACAATCTTCATCAGAATCAACCCCCCTCAGGCGATAATTCAAGTGACATACACCCACTGAATAACCCAAGGTGCAGAGAACATCGAGCATAACCATCGAGTCCACACCTCCGCTAACGGCTGCCAAGAGGTGATGCCCTTTGGTAAAAAGCTGTTCTTTTTCGATAAATTTGCGGGTCTTGTGCAACATTTGTTCACATTCAAAACTACATAAAGAAATGAGTAAAGTTAGCTGTGCACTCCTTCTTGTAGCAATGATATTTGCCACAGGCTGTAAAGAACAATCTTCTTCAGCCGGGGCGGACGTTCGGGATGAAGAAGCCTTGTCTTCTCCATTTGCAGTCACCTTAGGTGGAAACTACCTTTCTGTCGATGCCATCAGAAACCAGGCCAAAGCCTTGATTGATGACAGAATTTCTAAGGATAACGATCCTCAGGCGAGCATTACCTTTGCCTACTGGTACCCGGAGTTTGTATTTAACAAGACCATGTCAGCAGTCGATCAATACCAAGGTTTTTGGATAAAATTCGAAGATGACTTTTCTTATCGATATGGTAAGGATGGTAAAACTTTTGGAAGCGGGCGGTACCACTACCGGCTTTCAGATGGCATTTTGGCCATGGTGGATGACAACGCGGAGATAGAACCCAAATTCTGGAAGGTACAGCACAATGGAAAGGCTATGGCACTTATCGGCGAACATGATTTGGGTATCAACAATGGAATGCAAATCAAGCTGTTGTCTCTGGACCAGGCTCCCATGTAAAATCATTTGAATATGAAAATTCTACTAATTGCTATTACCTCAGTGGCCATGTTTTCTTCCTGTAAGTCCGTGGATGTAGGTTCAGGGTCGTTTCACCCGGTGAGCATACAAAAAGATCTTACCAGTATGGAATTACAGGATATCCGGTCCAATGTCAAACGGCAGATAGAGTTCCGTATAACGAACCAGCCGCGCGATGTACAGCTTATATCCAACGACTGGTGGAAAATAGAAGGCTATTACAATGCCGGTGAGGTGATCAGTGCCGTGAACGACGACTTTTGGATGAAGGTGGAAAACGATCATACTTATAAGCTTGGGAGTCAGTCGACTGTCAGCGAAATCGGAATATGCCATTATGACGATGAAAAAGGATCACTTCTGCTTCTGCCGAATGACGAATCGCTCCAACCCAAAATATGGAGGGTGCAATTGTCAGGTGATCAATTTGTACTCTTCGGAACGCAAGAATATGGCATCAACAATGGCATGCAGATCAAGTTCATACTCCTCGGAAGAAACCCTCTGGCCAATTAAGATTTGATTTTTTGATTGTCGAGCCAATTGCGATATACCCTGGCATTTCTTTCGTGTTCCCGGTTGGTTTTTGCAAAAAGATGTTCACCCGAGTATCCGGGTTTGGCGCAGAAGAAAAGGAAGTCGTGATCTTCAGCGTTCAATACTGCGTCTATGGACGAAATTGAAGGCATGCAGATGGGGCCGGGAGGGAGTCCCGCATTTTTATAGGTATTGTATGGGCTGTCAATCTCAAGGTGTCTATTCAAGACTCTTCGAATGTCAAAATCGCCTACGGCAAACACCACAGTTGGATCTGCCTGGAGGGGTATGCCCCTTTCAAGCCTGTTGAGGTAGACTCCTGCTATCGTTGGCCGTTCAGTATGAATGTTGGACTCCTTTTCCACGATAGAGGCAAGGGTGGAGCATTCAAAAGGAGTTATGGAGAGTCGATCACATTTCTGTTTTCGGCCGTTTGCGTTCCAAAACTTTTCGTGTTCGGTGATGAAACGATCTGCAATTTGACGTGGCGTGGCGGTCCAGAACATTTCATAGCTGTTGGGAATGATCAATGCGATGAGCTGTTCGCTGGCTGCGCCTGTCTTTTTTGAAGTTTCTTCGCTCTCAAAAGCACTTTGGATGGCCAGTGAGTCAGCTTCAAGCTGAAGGCTCAGAACGCGATAAATATCGGCCATTGTCCTGCCTGTCGATATCGTGACCATCAATGGATTTTGGTCGCTGATGCGTAGTTTCTGGAGGATTTGCCTGTTGGACATACCTGGGTGAATGACATAGCGACCGTGGAAGGTCCTGTTTTCGCGGCTCTTCATCAACTTCGCCGTCCAGTCGAAAGAAGTGTAATTTTCCAGTACAGTGTTCGATAAAAGGGTGTCTTTCAATGCATCATAAGATGTTTCCCTGGGAAGATAGATGACTACCTCTTCGTTCAACGCTGTATTGGCTGTGTAAATCCAGGAATACAATTGATAGGCGCCCAATAAGCCCAGAACCAATAGGATTATCACAGCACCAACGGCCTTCCTCCGCATGGTTAATATTGTTCTTTTTCGTTGGGGAAATCTCCTTTCTTTACATCTATCATATACGATTGTGCAGCTTCCTTGATAGCGCCATATAGTTCAAGGTATCTTCTCAAGAAGCGTGGCTTAAAGTCTTTTGTAATGCCTAACATGTCGTGTGTCACCAGAACCTGACCATCGGTGTGCGGTCCCGCACCAATCCCTATGGTAGGAATCGAAATGCTTTTCGTGACTTTTTTGGCAAGAGCAGCGGGGATTTTTTCCAGAACGAGACCAAAACATCCGCATTCGTCAAGAAGTGTGGCGTCCTGGACCAATTTGTCTGCTTCATCTTCTTCCTTGGCTCTAACTGTGTAGGTTCCAAACTTATAGATGGATTGAGGTGTTAACCCCAGGTGACCCATAACAGGAATTCCAGCCGACAGAATTCGCACAACAGATTCCTTGATTTCGGCGCCACCTTCCAATTTGACAGCATGTGCTCCGGATTCTTTCATGATCCTGATGGCAGAATCGAGGGCATTCTTTGAATTACCCTGGTAAGCTCCAAATGGGAGGTCTACCACGACCAACGCCCTTTTAACCGCCCTGATTACCGACTGTGCATGATAGATCATCTGGTCGAGGGTGATGGGCAGGGTGGTCTCGTGCCCAGCCATGACATTGGAGGCACTATCCCCAACCAATAAAACCTCTATTCCTGCTTCATCAAGGATGCGCGCCATGGAATAGTCGTAGGCTGTAAGCATTGATATTTTCTCACCCTGTTCTTTCATGTTACTGAGGACATGGGTGGTGATGCGTTTTACTTCGAGTGTGGCAGCAGACATGATCTCTGAATTTTGAAAGGAACAAATTAAAGCATTTTTTAAACACACCTGGATACGAGGTTTTCAGCCCCCAGGTGGTTTTGGGAAGTATCCTTGGTCGTGTTCAAATGGCGTCAAAATTTCAATGCAGATGAGACATGCTGACTTTTTGTCATACAAATGGCAGGTTTCGGCCCCCATATTCTGCCAAATAAGGAACAGCGCTCGGTTGGCATATTCATTGACGCCTTTTAGATATTCGTTCAAAAGAAAATTATATCAAATGGGTAAAATTATAGGAATAGATCTTGGTACGACCAATTCGTGCGTGGCCGTAATGGAGGGCAAGGAGCCGGTG
>JBFKOL010000307.1:0-5314 GCA_041628815.1 Saprospiraceae bacterium
CCTCACTGTGGCTAAGGGTCTTGAATTCTTCTTCTAACGCTGATTCATCCATTCCGTCCAGCGGGATTTTCTCCAGATCTTTTAGTTGGAAGAGGTGGTACTCGAGATCGATTGTTCCTTGATGTTGTTGTCTTTTAAGTTTTTCAATATCTGTTTTGAGATTCTTGTATTCGGTGTAAATACCGCTGTAGACCGAAAGAAGATCTTCACTACCTGAAAGGGAGTCCACCACAGAAAGCTGGTATTCCGGATACATGATGGACAGGGAATCAAATTGATTGTGTACTTCTACCAACGAAGTCGCCAATGTTTTCATCTCGTTGACGGTGACAAGAGAGTCGTTGATAAAAGCCCGGGATTTGCCACTATTGCTGATTTCTCTTCTCAATACCATTTCCCTGTCGGGTTCATAAGCGTCTGAAGCGGGCAATTCTTTTATCTTACCTGCTTCAATCTGGAAAACAGCTTCGACGATACATTTGGATTTTGGATCGTGAAGGACCTGTCGGTCCGCCCTGTTACCCATTATCAATCCAAGAGCTCCCAGCAATATGGATTTACCTGCACCGGTTTCTCCGGTGATGACATTATAGCCCGGCCGGAAAGAAATGGTAACCTCGTCAATGATCGCGTAATTCTTTACATAAAGGCTGCCGAGCATGTTTCTTTGGAAGTTTTATGTAATATATCAATCCCTTTCATTGAGCAGTGTCAAAAGAGACAGATATATTTCCTGGTCCCCTGGATCCGATTGCACGACCTTTTGTGAAGTCCTCTCCTCAATGATTTTTCCTGTGCCCATACCTACCGCCAGGTAGCGGCTTGCCTTTCCTCCATTATCAAAAAATGTTCTGGCATTCATCGGACTGGTAAGAACCGATATATCAAAATGACCTGCACGGTAACTATTGTCTGGCTCATTTTGGTACACGGCGATCTCTGTATACGTAGTAAACGAAGGGAAAAGTGACTGAATACTTTTCAGGGATGTAGTACCACTTACGAAACACACAGTGCGCCCGTTAAGAGTCGATAAAAAGTCCCTTGCAGTACTTCGCTTTTTTCCATCGCCGGTAAAGTCAGGTTTATGACCTGTAATGCGATGAAAAGTAGAAGCCGTCCCAGGTCCAAAGCATGCGATCAAGAACTGTTTTTTCGAGGATTCCGGGCAACCTTTTAAAAAATATTTCACAGCCCTCGGGCTGTAGAAAAAAAGCCAGTCTGTTTCTGGAGGATCAAAGTTTACTGAACTAAATTTCACGAGAGAACGGGCCAGAATCTTGATCTCTTTTCCCCTTTCGAGTATATGCAATGGGGAATTATCCGTTAGCGTGCGCGAAATAAAAACTTCAATCATCCGAAAAAATGTCTTCAAGGGCACGGGCTTTTTTTAATGCGATGAAGCACCTGGCGGCTGCAATGACATCGGCGCGTGCATTGTTTGAAGGTGTAAAACCTTGTTTGAAAATGATGGAATGCATTTCCTGCAAAGTGGGCCATTTGTAACCCTTCTTTCCAGGAAGTTTACAGTAGTAGGTAGCTTCGTGCATGAGACAATAGCTGTCTGCACCAGCAAGAGGGTTTGCCCTCGTCATCCTGTGGTATTCAGAACCGACTACTCCCTCATTAAATTTGAGATTATGCGCGAAGACATAATCCGAAGCTTTGACGGATTGCTCAAAACTGTCGAGAACATCACTTAGCCGGTTTCCTTTTTCCCGAAGATTTTCCTCTTCAAGATGGTGTGATTTCAAAGATGTCTTATCCGGGGAAAATCCCTCAGGTATCACGAGACAATTGAAATCTTCTATTGGTTTTAAATGGTCATCGAGGATGATCCAGGACAGATGTAATAATCTGGGCCAGTTGAATGAATCTTCAACAGGTAATTTATAACTCTTTGGTTTGCCATTGGCTGAAGCATCGAATATGAGGTATTTCATTTTTTTACGATTCTGTGGTCAATTTCTCGACTAACCTTTCTGCCAGGCCGGAAAATGTAGTCTGAGAGATCGAAGCAAATTTCATTACCTGTGCATTCGGTTTCAAAAAACTTGCCGTGCAATGAAAATTTCCCTTTTCATCCATATAACAATAAGCTCCCAATGGAAGTTGACAACCTCCCTCCATGATGCGCAGGATTTGGCGTTCGACATTTGTACACCTTGCCACGTCAGTATGATGTATTTGCTGAATGGCACGGCGAATCCCTAAATCCGAACGTCTGCATTGGTATGCAATAACCCCTTGCCCTGGTGCAGGAACGAATTCAATGGGATTGAGCTTGACCGTATGCAGACCTGACATTTCCAATTGAAGTCTTTCGATCCCCGCAGCGGCCAGGACAATAGCGTCGAAGAGTCCTTTCTTCAACTTGTTCACCCGAGTCGGCACGTTGCCTCTTATATCTGCAATCTTGAGACTGCTGTCCATGTGCCTCAGCAGGCTTTTTCTCCTTATGCTGGATGTGCCGACTTTTGCTCCGGCTGCCAGTTTTAGAGGCCGTAACTCATCTACGCAATCCGGTTGTATGATGAGCATATCTGAAGGATCTTCTCTTTCTGACAGACCTGCTATTACCAGTTCTTCCAGGCTTTCTGTAGGAAGATCTTTCAGTGAATGTACCGCTAAGTCAATACCATTGTTTAACAAGGCCTCCTCTATTTCTTTTGTAAAAAAACCTTTGCCCTCCATCTTATCGAATCCCAAATCTTGAATTTGGTCACCTTTGGTCTTGATAACAACTATCTCCGTGTTAAGACCCTTGGCGGCAAGTTGTCTTTGTGCATTTTCTGCTTGCCATAAGGCAAGCCTGCTGCCCCGAGTACCTATCCTTATCTTCACTTTTTACCGAATTGCTTTGTCCGCGGCAAAACTCGATCATTTATTGTAGAAATAAAATGGAACAACAGATGTTTTTGCTTTCTTTTGGTCAAATCCTTTATTGAAGTGACGAATATGGAAAACCACGCATCGACAGCAAACGATATTGCCTTGATGGTAAATGGAGACCTTGAAGGCAACCCCGCCCTCGAGATAGAAGGTGTCCATCGCATTGAAGAAGATGTACCTTATTCACTGACTTTTCTTGCGAACCTTAAATATGCCCGTCATCTCTATCAACCATGTGAGCGTACGATCCTGGTCCATTCTGACTATAAAGTGAAAGGAGCTATTAAAGCTACCCTGATCCGAGTGGACAATGTTTACGAAAGCCTTGCTGTGGTTTTAGATCGATTCAAGAAAAAATCTGAACGACAAGAGGGACTTCATGCTACGGCGGTCGTACATAAGTCATCACTTGTCGCGGCGAACGCTTCGATAGGTGCTTTCAGTGTCATTGGATCCGAAAGCTCCATTGGTGCAGAAAGTGTGATAGGAAATCACGTTTCCATTGGGAAGAGGGTAAAGATAGGGTCACATTGCAGGATTCATCCTGGCGTCCGAATATACGATCATACTGAAATTGGGGACAGGGTCGTAATTTATGCCAATGCTGTCATCGGCAGTGATGGATTCGGTTTTGCCAGGAAAGATCATACCTTTCGAAGGATTCCTCATATCGGAAAGGTAATCGTCGAAGATGATGTGGAAATTGGGTCCAATACGTGTATTGACAGAGGGTCTATTGGAGCCACCGTGATACGAAAAGGCGCCAAACTGGATAATCTTATTCAGGTAGCTCACAATGTCGAAATAGGTGCCTACGCAGCCATTGCCGCTCAAACGGGTATTTCCGGTTCTGCCCGTATCGGTACTGGAAGTGTTATGGGTGGACAAAGTGGTGTGGCCGGTCATGTTGTCATACCGCCCGGCAGCCAGATTCAGGCCCAGTCCGGGATTGCATCTGATCTCGATGGTGACGGCAAGAAATGGTATGGAACGCCGGCTTTCGCCTATTTTGATTTTCTGAGATCTTTTGCTTGGTTTAAAAAATTACCTTCTCTCGTCAGAAGGATTGAGCGATTGGAAGACCGATTAAAGAAGTAACCCGGTCAGAAATGTCTAATTTAGCACCAAATTGATGCATGAAGCAGCAAACCGTTTCCAAAAAGGTGACCTGGTCGGGCATTGGCCTTCACAGTGGTAAGAAATGTGAAGTATCGGTCCTGCCGGCCGAGGATAACTTTGGCATTAAATTCAGAAGACTCGATACCGGATCTGACGGATGGATCCCGGCGGATGTGAAATACGTAAGTTCCACACAGCGAAGTACGTCGCTCCGTAGTGGAATGAATGAGGTGATGACCGTAGAGCACCTATTGGGTGCCTTATACGGACTGGGTATCGATAATGCGCAGGTAGAGGTCGATGGTCCTGAAATACCCATCTTGGACGGCAGCGGCAGGGATTTTGTACGTGATCTGACTGATGCTGGGTTGTCGATACAGGATGCCGACCGAAAGTGTTTTGTGTTGGACGAGGTAGTCCGTTACAAAGATGATTCAGGAGCAGAATACCTGGCTGTCCCTTGTGATGAGTTGGAAATTGACGTACTCATTGATTTTGGTAACAAGACGGTAGGCAGGCCCCATGCGTCAATGAGAAAAAGAGAAGAGATCTGTAACGGTTATGCAGCATCCCGAACATTTGTATATAGCGAGGATGTAATTCGCCTCGCAGAGGCGGGACTTATTAAAGGGGGGCATATAGACAACGCAGTAGTAATCCGGTCAAGCGATACTTCTGATTCCGACCTTGAAATGGCTCTTGCCAAACTGGGGAAAAAAGACATTGCGGGTTTGGTCAAAAGGATCAACCAGGGATTTGAATTACATAGTGATAACGAACTCGCAGGTCACAAGCTCTACGACCTGGTGGGGGACCTGGCACTTATTGGCGCCACTATCAAAGCATCGATCTGGGCCAAAAAACCCGGACACACGGGAAATGTGGCCTTTGCACGCAAGCTTAAAGAAATTTATACGCGTCAACTCAGGTTGAAAGGTAAGCCGGCCTATGATCCGGATGCAGAACCTTTGTACGATACCTCGAGTATCATGTCTTTTCTTCCTCACCGATATCCTTTTCTGCTTGTCGATAAAATTATCGAACTGAGCGATACCCACGTCGTCGGAGTAAAGAATTTGACATTTAATGAGTTGTTGTTTCAGGGCCACTTTCCCAATAACCCTGTTTTCCCAGGCGTCCTTCAGATGGAAGCCTTGGCACAAACAGGCGGAATTTTGGCTCTCAACACCGTCGATAATCCGTCCGACTGGGACACCTATTTTCTAAAAATGGAAAATGTGAAATTTAAGAAGAAGGTTGTTCCAGGTGACACCCTCATCCTTAAAATGGAACTATTGAGTCC
>JBFKOL010000308.1:0-5293 GCA_041628815.1 Saprospiraceae bacterium
AAGTTTATGGCGACTCATTGATCCGTCATTGGGTCAATGGTGTACAGGTCATGGAGTACACCCACCCGGTCATTGGAGGGGGTGTCGTCAACGGCTTTGATCCAGAAATTAAAAAAGACGGTCAGCCTCTAACTTCCGGATACATCGCCTTACAAAGCGAAAGCCATCCGATCCATTTCAGGAAGGTGGAGATCCTTGAGTTGTGAAGAAGTCAATATTCTATAGTCAGTAGTAAGTTGTAAAGCTGGAAAGTACAGGAGTGCTGATAGCAACTTAGCCAAAGTCATATCAAGAAGATTCTATTCATCGAAATCATTTCGATATTGACAGCTGAAAGATGCATCTATTGACCCATGTTGTAAAACTATCGAAAGCTACCCCTACAACAGAGCACAATGTTGTCCTGAACTAAAGCCATCCAAGTGCAATCAGAAAGGATACCCCAATGCCAGGTGCCACACGATGTTTTCTTTTCTCCACCCCTTATCGAAGAGATCAATATCTCGTAGCGTCCACCTGAATGCTCCCGGCCCCGCGGGTTTTCTTAAGGCAAAGGCGCCATCTAGCCTTATTACGAAATAAGTGAAATCCAAACGCAAACCAAGTCCTGTCCCCATTGCGATTTCCTTATAAAAACCGCCAAGTTTGAATGTTCCTTCGGGGATGGCATCGGTACCGGTAAGCCAAATATTGCCGGCATCGATAAATACAGCGCCTTTCAGATATCTTATCAAAGGGAACCGGTATTCCGCATTCATTTCCAACTTGAGATTTCCGGTTTGATCAAGGAATTGGTCTTCTGTCGAGACTCCCGGATCCAGTGTAGGTAAAAAGGAGCCCGGCCCCAGTGCTCTCAGTTGAAATGCTCGAAGTCCATTTGCTCCTCCCATGGTAAATTGCCTGCTGTAAGGCATGAATTCACTGTTTCCATATGCGAACCCCATCCCGGTGTTGACCCTTAGAATCAAGGTTTGGTTTCCGATGTAATGAAAATGTCTAAAATCCAAATTCAATTTAATGAATTGCGAAATGGGCAGGTCAAACCATGTATTTAAGTCGTCGGCATTGTTTTTCTGGATAAGCCCTGAGACTAGATTGAGCATATTACCTGAACTTTCTACTTCAAGATTGGCAAAAATTGCATTATTGCGTCCCCTGGTAGAAGGTCTCGTCCAACTCATGTGATAGGTCAGTCCTCCGATCAATACATCGTTAAAACTCTGATCGAGCCTTCTGTTCTGCCGGCGGATATCCTCAAAGTTATCGGATGTGTTGACCAGGTCAAATACCTGTATGGAAATAGGGTACAATTCGTGTCTGAAGTTGTTATTTGACTGCCATTCATATCCTAATTGCAGTTTACCCGTATGAAATCCATAAAATCCAACCCTTTCCTCGTATCCGATGCCCAGGGCCATAGAAGTATAGGGCATCCCCCTGATATCTAAAGGTGTTAACCTTCTTGGTCCCAGGAATCTGGGTATCCTTAGCGAGAATGTAAGGTCCAAGTTGGAGGTGTTAATGAATCGTTCGCCTTCATTCAATTGAGTAGCGAGTCCGCCTGTAAAACCTACATGCAGTTTTTCAGCTCCTAAAAAGAGATTGTCATGGTTGTAAAATGCAGAAGCCGACGAACCCAAAAAGTTTCCAGTTCGGGTATTTAACTCGAGAGACCCGGTGACGCGTTGCATCGCTCCTGGTGTGAGGCGGTAATACCTGTTAATGATCGATTGGCCATCACTCGTGTCTCTGTCTATGACAACCTGTGTGAATTTAAAGATACCCAGCCCAGCCAGGTGGCGCGTCGATAATTCCTGTTGCTTTGGTGAATAGAACGCTCCCTCTTGTTGGCGCACCAATCTGCCGAGCATTCTTTGATTGATGATGTTATCAGAGTTGATAGCAAATACTCCTCGTCTTATCATGGCCGTATCCCGATCAACAGGTCTTGGACGAAGGCTGTAATTGGCATCAATGAATGTATTTCCGACCTTATATTTTTGATAATTGTCGCGATCGGTAGGCTTGTTGATCATGACATAAATGTCAACTGTTCTTGTTACTTGATTGGTGTCGGCGAGGAAAAAAACTTGATGAGTTGCAGCATCAAAGAATGCGCTGTCTTGCAACGCGGCGGCAATTCTGGTTCTTTCCTGGTCGATCGTTCGTCGAAGAAAGGGATCCCCTTTTCGGAGATGGGACATGCTCGCAATGCCCATGCGGTACAAGGACAAGCCCAGGGTATCTTTTGGAAAACGTACTTTTCCTATGGAATACCTACTTGACGCTCTAACGGTGTAGGTAACATTAATTTTTTGTCCTGTTTGCAGCGTATCCATGTGGACTGTCGCGTCTAGATAACCCAGATTTTTCATCGTAACCCACAGGTTGTTTCGCGTCGTGGATGTCTTTTGCGCATCATATAATACGGGGGCTTGCCCAATTTTTTTGCCAAGCCAGCGCCACGGGCTTTTCTTCTCGAGTGGAACTCCCGTAAAATTGTGAAATCGAAGTCTCATTTTGTTGTTCAGTTTCGGAAAGCTCACCTCTCTTAAACTCCTATGGACCGATTTCGGGTTGGTAACATTTTCCTTGTCAACAAGATTGATTTTGGTAGCGTTGTGCAGGTAACGGTCCTCACTCAGGTGTTTGGTAGTACTGCAGGACAAGAATATCCCACCGAATAGAATCAAGACCACCATGGGCATATGTAGCTCATTTGCTGCGATCATCGAAGGCTTTTTTGACGACTACCCCCACACCATTTTTAGATGATTTTTCTCCGGTAAGGGTGTCGTGGTGGTCTGTCCTGTATACCCTTAATACATATTGTCCATCAGGGGTCAAGGAATATTCGAGTATAAAATTACCCATTAGGGTGGTGTTGGATTCAGATTGCCCGGATCCCTCAATGTCCAGGTTGCCCGTTGCGCTGATCCTTAATCGTTCATTGAACAGTTGTTTCGATATACCCAGACCTACCTGTGTAACAATCGAAGCTGCATAGTCCGAATTGGCTTCAGCCTGGTACGTATCCACGTTGAAATCAATTTCGACACCCTTAACATACCTGTCGGCAAGATCATTGAGGTTGTTTGTAAAAAAGCTACTTAGGCTAGATAAAGTTTGTCCGGCACCATATCTTCCAATAGAACTGCCTACAGAAGCCGTTGATCCGTCGCTAATCATAAACCCGTTAGTGAGGAGCAGTGCAAAGACCTGGTTGTTCATCTCAGTGGGATTTTGCTTGAGCTGGTTCAACTTTTGTGTCACGGCGTCCTCGATGGTACCGGAAAACGGTGATTCGGGCACTACGATGTCGAATATGATTTCCGGCTCTTCCATTCTACCTCGGATAATCATGTGCACCTCAAGGGGCATTTTTCTCCTTGCCAGGTTTAGTTCGGCAGAGGTAAGATGGGTTTCATTTTTTATCAGGCCATAAACGCTGGTTTGCAATTTATAAATGGCTGTGACCTGTAGTCCTGAATTCATGGGGTCACCGCTGAATGCAATTGAACTGCCAGGCTGGATTTCAAATTTTTTATTGACCAGCTGATCGTATGAATAGTCATATCGTCCCTCATTTACCACGTATGTCCCGAAAAGGTTAAAGCGGTTGACTGGATCGTAGCGGACAGCGAGATTTCCTGTCCCGCTGCATAATAGATGATCTCCTGTGGATTCATCAATAATGAATTTAAAAGTGGTCTTATCGGTAAGCGAAAGGTTCAAGTTTAAATTCATCGGATATCCTCCTGTTTGTGCAAGTGATATGGAGTCGCGGATTCTAAAAGCGTCCGGAGACATGAACAGGACCAATTGATCTTCTTCAGTCCCACCGGGTGTGGTTCTGTTGATCATTGTGAGAATGGTGCCCTCGGAAGTTTCTGTCTCTATATTAATAAAGGGTTGTGATAGAGGCCCTTTAACCGAACCTGTGCCGCTGACATATAAATTGCCATAAAAGTCTGTATTGTCTTCTACGGCGGTCTTCATCAACTGGAAGTCGTCCAGCGTAAACCGGAGATCCGATTGTACATCCTTATAATTCCTGTGGATCAGTAAACCGGCAATAGAAGCCTCCTTTCCTCTTTCATCCTGCAATGTCCAATCTTCCATGAAGACCGAATCTTTATGGAGGTGGATGGTGCCTTCCTTCAGTCTATAAGTTGAGTTGATTCTTGCTACCCTAAAGGTTGCATCGAGAGGATTAATGCGACCTGTCAGGGAAGGAAGGTCGAGTGGGCCAATTATGTCCAGAAAACCTGAGAGGCTTCCTTCGTTAAAACTCAGGTAGTCTTTTGTCCATGCATTCATAAGATTCAGAGAAAGACGATCCAGTTCAACACGAACGTCCATACTGTCCAATGCAGATTTCACTGAACCGTTGAAGTTGACGCGATGGGATTCACCTTCCCATGTTCCGGATATCGCGATCATTCTATCATTTTGGAGATCATCGGATTTCAATGTTAGGTCCCCCAAGTCCATTTCTGACGTACGAAATCCGGAAATGTGCAGGTCGGAAACAAATCTCGGTGAGCCCAGATCACCGGAAAATTGGACCGTCCCCACCATATTTCCCTGCAAATCCACAACATTACCCGCAAAGGGTTTTACCAGGTATTCAATTGGAAACTCATAAAAATCGAGGTACATTGACATTCCGCCAACACCTCTTAGCGGCAATATTCCGTTCATTTTTAGATAACGATCACCACTCGTGGCGTATAGGTCCTTGATTCTGATGGATGAATTTGTCCACGACAAAGGATAATTGGATTCGACATCCCATGCGGTTTCTTCGACCAGGATGTCTTTTGCCAGTCTAATCGACCTGGTGGTATCATTTTGGATGGTCACCGTGCCACTGCAGACCAAATGCCGGTATGCAGAGTCGCCTGTTATCCGGACATCAAACTGTGTCAATGAATCCCAATTGCTCAGATCCAGCCGGACATGAGGAAGCAGTCCATTGGTGTGACTGACATTCGTGGCGTTTAAGTTCATGACCAGGCCTTGGATATTTTTCTGTACATCCAGCGATAATGATTCAAAATTTATACTGGAATTGTGGACATTTTTGGCATTTGTAGAAATCGATAAGCTGTCCTTCCCTATATCGAGAAAAAATAGAGTTGTCAATTCATCTGCCTCTGGTATTTTCTCACTTACGAGACGGGCGACAGGAGGAATTTTTCTTAAATAACCATGGATTACGAGTGAGTCCAAATCCTCACGGTGATCACCCGATACTTCTTCTTCGGTATAACCGATCAGATGAGCCAGT
>JBFKOL010000309.1:0-5291 GCA_041628815.1 Saprospiraceae bacterium
GGGTCCCGCAAAAATACATCGCCACTTACCTCGGGGTTACTCCTGTGTCACTTTCCAGAATAAGGAAGAGGTTTAGGGTTGAAAAATGAAATTGGCTTAATCGATATTGGATGATCGATATTTTTTAATCCCCGTAAGGACAGATCTGGGATTTCCACAATCCTGTATTCGATATGTGAATGAATCCGGTTTCTGTAAAACCCGGCCTTTGCGCCGAAGATTTGTGCGAAGGCGAGCAACCCGACAACAGAGAAGCGCCCCCTCTTTCTTATCTTTTGTTAACTCATACATGAGGGACTGCGTCCTATTTTAGTTTTAAATTATAAATATGCTCGACTTTCTTAGTGATTTTGCCATGCATTATTGGATCATCATTGTCCGATATTTTGTGGCGGCCTCCATATTTTTCTTTATTTATTATGTCCTGTTCAGGAAGAAATGGCGATACAAGAAGATTCAGCTAAAATTGCCTGGCAATGAAGATTATCGAAGAGAATTGGGCTATTCCGCACTGACCGTGGTATTGTTTGCCCTGATGGGCATGGTGATTTTTAGCTCTCCACTCACTCCTTTCAGCAAAATATACTTTGAATTCGGACAGATGCCGCTTTGGTATTATATACTGAGCTTTCCCTTGATGTTTATTATCCACGACACATATTTCTACTGGATGCATCGTTCATTGCATCATCCAAGCTTATTCAAGGTGGCCCACCTGGTGCATCACAAGTCCACCAATCCTTCACCATGGGCGGCGTATTCATTTCACCCCATCGAGGCTTTTTTCGAAGCAGCAATTCTGCCGATTCTAGCGTTTACCCTTCCCTTGCACATAAGCACTTTTGGATTTTTCTTCCTTTTTCAGATTTTCTACAACGTCTATGGACACAGTGGGTTTGAATTGTATCCCAAAGGTTTCAACAAGCATTGGCTTGGCAGGTGGATCAATACTTCGATCCACCATAACTTGCATCACAGGTATTTTGACAATTCTTACGGGCTTTACTTTACTTTCTGGGACAGAATGATGGGTACTATGGCCCCGGAATACGACGAGACCTTTGACGAAGTAAAATCGCGTCAGCCAGAGAGTGAGCCGGTAGGTGTAATAGTATAGATTCCGGAATGAGTCATTCCGATATCAAGGGGCAAGACGATCAATTGTCCAGGCATTTCTTTCTGCATCTGCCAACTGATAGGCAAATCGATCGTGCAATCTGTTCTGGCGTCCTTGCCAGAATTCAAAGTACACAGGTTTCAATACGTATCCTCCCCAGAATGGTGGACGTGGAATTGGGTCCCCATCTTGGTATTGTTTCGATAGTACTTCAATCCTTTCTGTCAGTATGGTCCTGTTTTCGATGATACTGCTTTGCGGTGATGCCCAGGCACTTAATTGACTCCCTCGGGGACGGCTCTTAAAGTAGGTGGTGCAAGTATCTGAATTGACCTTGGTGATGATTCCCTCGATCCTTACTTGTTGTTCCATAAGTGGCCAGAAAAAAAGCAATGCAGCCTTTCTGTTTTGGTCGAGGTCCTGGGCCTTTCTGCTGTTGTAGTTGGTGTAAAAAACAAATCCCTCTTTCTCCAGTCCCTTCAGCAATACGATGCGCGCTGAAGGCTGCCCAATCGCGTCGGAAGTGGCAAGAGTCATTACATTGGCTTCCTCCGGATGGTGGTGACGTGCCGCATCAAACCAGCGAACAAATTGTTTTAACGGATCCGGATCAAGATTCCTCCTGTGGAGGACTGTATGATCATATGACCTTCTGATCGCATCTAATTTTTGCTTGGGTTTCATGTGGCCAGGGCTTTTTTCTTGCTCTTTCTGTAAAAATAACCTTCGACTACCCATTTGAACCTGAAAAATAACCAATACATGACGGGTACAACGATGAGTGTCAGGAAGGTTGCAAAAACCAGACCGTAGATTACCGTTCTGGCCAATGGTCCCCACATGGCACTTGAGTCTCCCCCAAAATATATCTGGGGATCGAGATTGCTCAGCAAAGTGGTGAAGTTGATGTTGAATCCTACTGCCAGCGGCATTAACCCAAGGACAGTGGTTATAGCTGTTAATAGAACAGGACGCAATCTTGTGGCCCCACCTTTTACAATAGATTCTTTTATATCATCCATGGTCATTTCAAAAATACTTTCGATACCCAGTGATGCTTTACGACGGGATATGACCAGGTTAATGTAATCAATCAAGACGATGGAATTGTTAACTACAATACCCGCCAATGAAATAATGCCTATTCCCGTGAAAATAATGATGATTGGCTCACCGGTCATCAAATAACCTATGAGTACTCCGATGGTGCTGAACAATACCGACAGGATAATTATGAACGGTGAATAAACCGAATTGAATTGCGCTACAATGATGATGAAAATGGTAAAAATGGCTACCATAAAAGCAGAATTCAAGAAAGCGGTGTTTTCGGCCTGGTCCTGTTGCTCACCGGTAAACTCATATGTATAACCCTGGGGCATAGTGTAATCCTCCATAGCTTCTTTCAACCTGGCGACGATGGTGTTTCCATTGTAGCCAGGGAGGATATCGCTCGCTATCGTTATGATGCGACTTTGATCTTTTCTCTTAATGGCATTGTAGGTGGTATTGTAGCTATATTTGGCAACAGCTGAAATGGGGATCTGGACAATCATACCCTGGCGCGCCTGATCCCGGAATGTGACTTTTTGGTTCATCAGTTCCGTCACATTATATCGATAAGCTTCATCCAACCTCACCATGATTGGATATTCATCTTCGCCTACCTTGTACTTGGAAACTTCTTTTCCGAATACTGCCGTACGAATGGTAGAGGCAATCTGGGCTGTGGATATACCATATCGGCGAGCTGCTTCACGGTCGATTTCGATTTGCAGCTCTGGTTTGGCCAGCTGCACATCTGTGCGCAATTCCTCGATACCAGGAACCTTTTGGTCGTTGAGATAGACCAGCAGATCTTCCGAAAGTACAGCCAAGACGTCAATATCATCACCGACCAGTTCGATATTGACGGGCAATCCTGTCGGGGGGCCGTCAGCATCTTTAGCGATGACAAGCCTTACTCCTGGAATGCCAACTGTTGCCGCGCGGACTTCCTCGAGAATTTTGGCGGTTGAAATACCATTGCGATCTTCATAGGGCACAAATGATATGGTGATTCTTGCTTTGTGAGGTGTGACTCCAGGATCGCGAGGTCTCCTCGGATCGCCCGTATTTTCCCCTATCTGGGTAAGTACTTCTTCGACAATATCTCTGTAGGGCTCTATCGCCCTCTCGATATTTGCTTCAAGCTGTTTAACCACGTCATTGGTCGCTTCGATGTCAGATCCAAGCGGTAGATCTATAAAAGTATTGATGTATGCAGGTTCGGATTCAGAAAAGAACTCCACTTCTGGGCTGTTCTGTATGAGGAGAAAAATCGAAGCAAACAAAAGCGCAAAAGTACCGAGGAAAACAACACCCGGATTGAACCCTCTGAGCACAAAATGTATAAAGGACGAATAACCCCTTTCTAGTTTAGGCAAAATTCTGTTCTGGAAAAAAAACGCTCCGGGACGGAAAATGAAAAAATTGACGAGCCCAACAATGGCCGCTATGGCCAGTAGGTTTCTAAGCCACATTTCTCCTCCAAAATGAGCACCAACAGCTACGAGAATTAATAGTCCTGTGCCTATCAGAACATTCCTCCTTCTTCGGTGCACTTCTTTCTTTTCCGTAGCTTCTTCGTCAATGCTCATCAGCTGTGATGTGAAGACCGGATTGAAAACAAGGGCTACAAACAGGGAGGAACTTAAGACTATGATCAGTGTTATCGGAAGGAATTTCATGAATTCTCCCATTATTCCCGGCCAGAAAGCCAGCGGTATAAATGCTGCTAGGGTGGTCATTGTCGATACAATGATGGGAGCAGCCACTTCACCGGTTCCATATTTGGCGGCCTGGATGCGACTGTACCCTTCCTGCATATGTCGGTATACATTTTCCACCACAACAATGGCGTTGTCTACCAGGAGTCCCAGCGCGAGTATTAAAGCAAATAACACCATCATATTTAGGGTATTGCCGGTCAAGTGAAGGAAGAGAATACCCATAAGCATGGAAAGTGGAATAGAGAGGCCTACAAAAAGTGCATTCTTTAATCCCAGGAAGAAAAGTAAGACCAGCACAACGAGTATAATACCCGAAATGATGCTGTTTTCGAGGTTGGCCAGATCGTTTTTCGTATAGATGGACGTGTCGTTAAATATCCTCAATTGTATATCAGGTGGGAGAAACTCCTTCTCAGTTTCAAGTAGGGCTTTTATTTTGTCGGCAGTGTATATGATGTTTTCCCCTCTTCGTTTTACGACATCCAGTGCAATTACCGGGAAACCATCAGAGCGAGCATAACTTGTACGTTCCTCGAAATCGTAACTTATGGAGGCGAGATCCCTGAGATAGATGGGACGTTCTTCTTCACTTTTGACAATTACTTTTTCGATCTCTTCTACCTTTTCAAATTGTCCCAAAATCCGTATGGAGCGCCTGAATTCATTGCTGACAATTTCTCCTCCGGACATGGAAAGGTTTTCCTGTGCAATGGCGGTTTCGATGTCGTTAAAAGAAATCTGCAGCGACTGCATTTTAGGCAAATCAACGTCGATTTTGACTTCTCTGTCGAGAGCCCCTTTGAGCTCTACTTCGCTTACTTCCCTAAGGCTTTCAATTTTATCCTGTATGTATTCGGCATATTCGCGGAGTTTGTCCATGCTATAATTACCAGAAATATTCACAGTCATTATGGGAAATTCGGAGAAGTTGACCTCCATGACGTCTGGATCGTTGTCCAGGTCTTCCGGAAGCTCTGATTTGGCCTTATCCACAGCGTCCTTAACCTTTTGAAGCGCGATATCCTGGTCTATATCCGCATCAAATTCAACCACGATTACAGAAAAGTCCTGAATGGACGTAGAGTTAATGTTCTTGACTCCACTGATTGTGGCAATTTCCTTTTCGATGGGGCGCCCTATGAGGTTTTCTATTTCTAGCGCCGAGTTGCCGAAATAGGGAGTATTGATATAAATCGTCGGAAAACTTGCCTCAGGGAATGCTTCCTTGGGCATGGTTCTGTAGGACCGGAATCCAAATAAGATGATCATGGCTGCAAGAATGAAAATGCTGGTGGCATTGTCCACAGCCAGTGATGTCAGCCCGAATTTTCTCAACTGTTTTTTCCCTTGACTCATTGGGCAGAGGCTAAATTGTTCACAATTTGGTTAAAGCCTTCGGTTAC
>JBFKOL010000310.1:0-5280 GCA_041628815.1 Saprospiraceae bacterium
ATCGAAGATCTTTGATTGGTCATACTTGCTTATCCCAATGCCATAATCTTTTATAGCCACTGATATGGCCCCATTATCCCGGGTCGCATCAAGGTCAATTTGGTTGGATCCGCCTGAATATTTTATTGAGTTATCTATCAAATTGTGTAAAACCTGCTGTATGGCTTCTTCGTCCATTAAAACTTTGGGAAGATCTGCTTCTGTTGTCAGGTTGAAACGGATACCTTTTTCAGCATATCTCTGTACGTATTGATCTATTGTCCGGGTCAATGTTTCCCTTATGTCGGACATCTTAAAATCATATCTTTTGGCTCCCTGTTCTATACGTGCCATATCAAGTATGTTATCAACCAGATGAGTCAGGCGTTCACCTTCCTGCATCATGACTTGATAGTACTTGTGCCGTCGATTTTCAGGTACTCTGTCATTCTGAAACATTTCCGCCATTTGCTTGATGGCCGTAAGCGGACTTTTGAATTCATGACTGACTGTCGCGATAAAATTGGACTTCAGCTCATTCAATTGAAGTTCGCGGTTGATCAGTAAGATAACCAGAGAAATTCCTGTTATTAGGATGATTGCGATGACCACAAACATGATAAAATAGACTCCCTGTTCATCTTGGAGGACGGTAATATAAAGAGGTTTGGGTTCGGCATATGCTATAAGGGTATACTCCTGCCAATGATTGGGGAGGGAAAACTTCAATGGGATTCGGTCATTCTTAGATGAATCGAATGGAACCAAATATTCTCCTTTTTCGTCTTGAATATTCCATGTCCAACTATCGTCACTGTCCTTGTTTTCCAAAAATGGCATCAGCTTGCTAGACAGCAGGGCTCTCTTATCTAACAAGATACCCCAATAACCTTGGTATTTATCCGCTATTAAACGGTGACTAACGTCTTGAGAATGCGCATTATGAATAACCTTTTTAAGATCAATCTGATCTCTCTCAATTTTCGGTTCATTCAACTCTACTAAAACATTATTTCTAAAATCACTAAGGCGGATAGTTGAAGTATACAGAATCTCTTCCCGCTCTTTTAGAGAATCCATTTTCGCTGTAATCACGAAAGGTAGATTTTCAGTACGTAAGGATTGATCTAACTGTTCGATTCGATGGCTGAAAAAATCGAAAGTCGATTGTGAAATTAACCGAGTCATGGATAATAGGTCACTGTAAAGATTGACCAAGGATTCATATGAAATCCCCAGGAAAGTTTCTTCCATATACAATTGGGTTAATTCCAATTGGGCAGCCAGACCCAAAGGCATTTTGCCATCGATTCGTACGTGAGAGTGATCGGATACTATCTGATGGTAAAGCTTTAAAGATTCCTCCTTGTCATTTATTTTTTTATACAGCCTGGCAAGGATGTTAATGGCAAGAGCTTTTTGTTCTTTGCTTGACGCATTGTCCAGTGCCTCACGGTAAATCTCAATGGCTTTGTGGTAATCCTTTTCGCGGTATTCATAGTGCCACGCACGATCGTAGTCAATGTCCAAAACAATATTTTTGTCTTGGAAGACTTCAGCAGCATCATCAGGTATGAAAAGGCAGGAAGCTTTTAACATGCTAAGTCTTTCCTTATTGATATGAAATACTGCTAATACAAGAGGATTTTGGACGACAAAAGAATGAATCCCGGAATCGTGAAATAAAGAACTGGCTGGTATTGCTGACTGATTTACGAGGAGTGAAAAGGCATCAGCTATTCCATTGGATACATCGAGAATATATCCATTTACATCTGCAGCTTTTCTTTCTGCCTTCTTCCGTTGCTGCTTTTCAATCAGTGCCTGGTCATTCCGAATCCCCCTAAATGCAAGTATTCCAAGTATCAAGCAAGGGAAGACAATGGCAATAACAAAATATACAATGATGTGCTGGTGCTTCCGTATGTTTTTGAAGTCAATCACATCTATTTATCAACTTTTATTCGCTTGACAATGCTTTTTTTCAGAAGCTTTCTTCTTGTAATAGCGACTTGAAGCGCTATTAAATTTAGCTTAATTCGGGGCACTTGTCAATTTGAGCATGAATAAGGGAAGATATGTAGTTGGCTCCATCACACAATCAACGTTACATGGAGAAATGTCAAGGTTATGTGGACTTTGTAGATTTTTAGCGTGATTGCTGAATTTCTGACCTTAAATGAACCGGTCGTCCATCTGCATGAGAAATAAGTGTGACCATTCTGTCAATCTTTGAAATTCCGACACCGGATTTAAGAATGGTAAATGCTAAACAAGCCGGCCGTGATGCGTGTCATCTTCATACTTACTTAACATAACTTCCGATTAGCTTAACAAAAGTGAAGGAATTTGAAAGTAGATTGAAGGAAATATTCTACAACCATAAAATTCAACCAAATAATGAAACGATTACACTTCTGCAGCTATGTGCTGTTTTGCTTACTTGCACTGTTTACTTTCATCTCATGTCTTGACCAGGAAACTTTGGAATATCCAATTACGGAGTCTTCGCCCACGTACAAAAAGAAAGAAGGTAAGGGTAATACTTGCACGGTCAAAACCTATGACCTTACTGTCATTATCGATGGCAATATTGTAAACACGCACACATTTGACAATTGTGAAGAAGGGGGCTGGAAAATCGTAATTCATGGAGCAAGTTTTGACAATGAATCTCCGGACATTGATATTTCTGGTCTCGTACCGGATCCTTTATGCGACAAAACTGAGAAAGGCCCGTTACACATCATTGATCAGGGTGATGGTCTCGCCACCGCATTGTATTGGTATAAAGTGGGGCAGGAAGGCTACAGTATCCGGATTGATGGGACATGGTCAGGGACATGGCATAGCGATATAAATATGAGCTTCGAGACTTACGCAATACGCAGCAATGGCCGTCACAACAAGAATTGCCTGATTAGAGATCCCGTTCCTGTTTCAGGAAATATTATTGTAAAAGTTGTGTCATAGAATCGAGACTGGAAAAGTATTACTTAACTCTTACTTGATGATTTCGGGCAGCGTCAAATGATGTCATTCGACTGATTCGGAATAAACCGGTAAGTATGATGTAAATAGAAATGCCTAATGGCAGCTGAGGTTTTATCAACCATAGATTTGAGATGGTTTGCCAACCTCCAAAAAACCACCCATTATTTCGGATTAGCTTGATAACACCTTGGAACCTAAGTTATAGATTGAAAATGACTCTTTTGAATCTTGAATAATCAACCAAGTGATGAAACGAATATATTACGGCAGCTACATACGGTTTAGTTTGTTGTTTTTGTTTGCCTTTATTTCGTGTTCTGAAGAAGGTTCCTTCGATTATCCAGTTACCGATTCTTCGACCAGTCCTAAAAACAAAGGAGGTAAAGACCATCATACTTGTACCACATACAAATTCAGATACTACCTGACGAGCTCTTTGGCTAACTCAATTTTCACCTCTGACCCAACGATACTAGAGAATTGCGTCGATGAATTCAGAGGAGTTGAGCGCATAACCAACATCAAACTTGGGTCAACCTGGACTTGTATAATAGAAAATGACCACGATATGAATGTCTCGGGAGTGGTCAACTGTGGAGCGTTTTTAGTGCTCTACTATCATTACAATGGGAGGAAATACCAGGTTGTTCTGGAAGGTGGAGGATGGACAAACGGTTGTCCTCCACAGGAGAATTCTGGGCCATCTTTCTTCACTTTTGACAAAATGTATATTCACCCCGACGGACGCCACGAAAAGAGCTGCCTGGCCAGAGAAATTCCCATCGATATAGGTGAACATACTTTCTACATAGAGAATTTAGGCCCGGTTTAAGCCTGGGAAAACAGTAAGTCTACTCAGCTCTTTGAAAAGTTCAATGTTATGATTGTATTAGGACAGAAATAGGAAGATCACTGTATCAACCTTTCTTTGCCTTTTCATTGACCAAAAATATTCAATCATGGAATCAGGAACCAACAATTTGGGTATGGTGGGGCTTTCCGTATTGTTGGATGTTGCTGTAACAGTATTGATTGTTACACGCCTGTGCAGAAGTAAATTGATATGTAATTTCAACAAGTCGTCTTTGGTCCTCTTTAACTTGCTGATCCTGATATTTTGTACCATCCTGATCCGCCTGGACATATCCATGGGAACCGGCGTAGGCCTGTTTGCTGTCCTCGCCATGTTTCGGTTCAGGAGTGAAGTATTAAAAACACAAGAAATGTTCTACCTTCTCATGCTGATAGGGATTGGATTTGTCCACGCGGCATTTCCAGATGTTCTGAGCTTGACAGAATTGTTGTTTATCGATGGAACTCTTTTGGGTATGGCTTATTTCTTATCACACTCTAACAAGCCAACGAAAAAATTCAAAATTACTCTCAATGACGTTGAGCTGATAAAACCCTCCAATCAGGAGAAGATTAAGTCTTTGCTTGAAAAGAATTTGGGCTATGTGATAAAAAAGATTGAAGTAGTCAATGTAAACTTTAAGAAAAAGCGCGTAGAGATTGAGCTTGAAACAGACGGGCTGAAACACTGTGATCTTCCAGACTATGAGCAGACTCAGGACCACCAGCTAGAAATCACTCATATCGAACCTGCATCACTTGCCATTAATTGAGAATGGCACATGGTTTCTGGTTGATCATAACCAAAACCATACGGATGTACCCCACTAATACATCGAACCTGAAAAACCTTTTCCAAACCAGTATTTAATGATAATAAACATATCCATGCCCACCGGTAAATTGGCCATCAGTGGATTCAGGGTTTTTGGCAAAGGCGCAGGCAAAATACCGGAAGCGGTACAAAATTTTGTGGTACTTCGATATCACCACCCGGCCGAGCCGGAAACCGCCTCGTATCTTGGTTGAAGTGGCAACAAAACCCGCTTGCTACGGGGTACAACATCTACTTCGGGAAAGATCCAGTAAGGCTGTACGGGTCCATCATGGTTTATGGCGAAAACGAATATTACTTCACCGGCATGGACCGTGCCGATGCGTATTATTTCCAGATAGAAGCGTTTAATAAAAATGGGGTGTCGCAGCGATCGGAAGTGGTAAAAGTGGAGTAACCAGACTGAATGAAGAGTTAGATATTTGAAATATCAGGTAGATTCTGTGTGGTTCTTCAATATAGCATCAGCTAACTCAATACGTTGAAGCGAAATTTATGCTTTAAGATCATTAATCATTATTACATCCGGCAATTTTTGCATTCAAAAACGAATTTTTCTTAGCATGGAAACCTGGAAGCAATTGGATATCTCCTGCCGACCTAAGCATCGTATTGGACCC
>JBFKOL010000311.1:0-5277 GCA_041628815.1 Saprospiraceae bacterium
AAGAAAAGAGTGCGGCCCTGTTGCAGGCAGCTCTTCGTAATGAGGGATTTGTAATTCAATCCGGAGTGGCAGGTATTCCAACGGCATTTACGGCCACCTTTGGAGCCGGGAAACCGGTACTGGGCATTCTCGGGGAATACGATGCGCTACCGGGAATGTCCCAGGATGCAGTACCGTACAAGAAAGAACGCGTGACAGGGGCGCCGGGTCAGGCATGTGGACACCACTTATTTGGCACCGGTTCGCTGGCTGCAGCCGTGGCCGTCAAGGACTGGTTGGAGTCGACGGGTAGAAGTGGCACCATCAGGTATTATGGGACACCGGCTGAAGAAGGAGGCTCCGGCAAGGTGTACATGGTACGTGCCGGACTGTTCGATGATGTCGACGCCGTGCTGTCATGGCACCCCGGTGATGCCAACGCATGTAACCCCAGCACCAACCTGGCCACCATCTCCGGAAAATTTCGATTCAACGGGCAGTCTGCCCATGCGGCTGTTTCACCCGAAAGGGGTCGTTCGGCCCTGGACGGTGTAGAGGCAATGAACCTCATGGTCAATATGCTACGCGAGCATACGACCGAGCCAACGCGCATTCACTACGTCATCACCAAAGGCGGTGATGCCCCGAACATCGTACCCAAAGAAGCGGAGGTATATTATGTCGTGCGGCACAATAACCGTGACGAGGTGCGATCCGTATGGAACCGTGTGGTCAAAGCAGCCGAAGGTGCAGCCCTAGGAACAGAGACGACTATGTCCTTCGAGATCATCGGGGGCACATACGACCGCCTGCCGAATGAAACGCTCGCCAACTTGATGCATGGCAATCTCGAAAAGGTCGGAGGTGTGATCTATACAGAAGAAGAAATTCGTTTTGCCGAAGAAATCCAAAAAACACTCGGTGACAATTTACCACTCGTATCCAGTGCAGCGGAAGTGGAGCCCATGCGCTTCACACACGGAAAGGCTTCGGCGGATACAGGGGATGTTTCCTGGAAAGTGCCAACGGTAGCCCTGCGTGCAGCCACATGGGTGCCTGGGACGCCGGCCCACAGCTGGCAGGCGGTAGCGGCAGGAGGCATGTCCATTGGTCACAAAGGCATGATGGTGGCGGCAAAAACGATAGCCTTGACGGCGCTGGATATCTATGAAGATCCTTCCGTATTGCAAAAGGCAAGAGCCGAGTTCGATGAGCGGAGAGGACCGGAATTCAAATATGAAGCCCTGCTCGGAGATCGCATGCCAGCATTGGATTACAGGAGGAAGTAGCCGGTTGTCGGCTGTCAGATGTCGGCTGTCAGATATCGGCTGTCAGATATCGGCAGCTGGTTCAGATTGGTTTCATAGTTGATAGGACCATCTTGTCCCGGGATCAATTTTGATGAGATGCTTATCGGTAGCGATTTAAGTTTTTAAATTGGCGAACGAACTTTGCCAAATGGAAAAAATAAAGCTATGGATCGATCAATTTTCAGTTGATCCGTCACAAAAAATCAGTTTCGATCCAAAAAAGATCATAAGAGGCCCTTTGTTGCCAGGGTTGGTCATAGGGGTTTTCATCTACATGACCATTTCCCAGGTTCTGCAATACCTGGGGTTGGAGATTTGGCGGCATGATTCATTTGTCCATACTCTGGATGCCACGTGGTATGAAGGAAATGTCAAAGAAGAAGGAAGGTGGATCAACTACTATGTATTTGATCTCATCAAGTTGGTGCCGGGACATGTTGCGGCCATCATGAATATGCTCTTTACTTTCGTCTTCGGATACCTGGTGGTGCACTCTCTGACCAAGGATAAGTACCTGGCGATCATCTTTGGACTGGCGGCACTTCAATTGCCGCTGCTGCATGCCCAGAATTTATGGCCGGTTGTCACTATGTTGGGATTTGCTGCGTTGCCGGCTTTTTTCTTCTTATCCAAGAAAGTGCATCCATATATCGTCTTTGCCCTTGCCGGTATCTTTTATTTTGGCACGTTGTCGCATTTTTATTTTTTGATTCCACTCATCTATCTCGATCGTCTGAATGATCATCTTAAAGGAAAAGTCAAGAAAGACTTGATCAGTACTGGTACAAAAATCATTGTGCCGTACTGCTTGTTCTTTATTGTCGGTTTTCTCGTGGCCAATGCGGTGGTAGCTTTAAAAACAGGAGGGCCAATTACAGTTGCAGATTGGAGAAGACCGACACCTATAAATGGACTAGATCAGTTTATCGCCAATTTCTCCGGATTGAACGAGCGATTATTCGGATTCCTATCTGATTTTTTTTCGGAAGGTTATTTATTCATTTGGGTATTAATTGCCGGTATAACACTTCTTGCCATTAACAGGAAAAGTGTCTGGATCCTTGTCGTATTGGTAGTCCTCGTACTTTCGCCATTTTATACGACTCTCTATCATGGCATCCTTATTTCGGATAGAACATTGATGTCAGGAGCCATACCGTTAATAGCCATATTTATATTGCTACCGGCCCTCCAGTTTAAGTTCAATTTTATTCACTACATACTAATTCTGGCCATGATGTGGCCGTTGTGCCAGGTGTCCAATGACCAGTTGCGCCTTTTTGAAAAAACGACGGGGTATCACAAGGCACAATTGGTTGCTGCATTGGAGAACAGTTCTATGAAAAATTTCCAGGAAGTGCTTCTTTTCATCAGAAACCAAGAAATCGCCAACGTCAACAGGCAGATCAGGCAACACTATGGCACGGAATTTAAATGGGGCGGCACTTTGGATGCCGTAGACAGGACGGTGGTCACATCTTTCAGGTCTCTGGGTCATTACAATGTAAGATGGTCCAATGATGAAGCCACCATCAACAACGTGAAGAAGAGCATCAATGCAGGCGCACGAAGTGGCAATTACATTGTTTTTAGGATCAATGGAAGACCTAACTCTATAGGTGTGGCTATGAATAATACCGACTTGGATATTCAGCTGTTGGACGGATTGTAGGTGGGGAAGGTTTTGGGGTTGTGAGGTTTTGGAGTTGTGAAATTCTATGGCGCAAAATCTATGTTCTTCGAAGTAAAGTTCTCCGGCTTTATTTACATTTGGGAGAAGAGCAGTCACTCGAAGCTCGCCGGTTGAAATAATTAATAGGTTGGTGGTATTTGGAATTCTTTCGTCGGATGAAAAGTAAATGGTCATGGTCTTGAATTTCTATCTTGCGATTTTTCTCATCTAATTTTGCAGGTAATCATGTCTGGCCTATTGGCAAAATGGAAAAGATTTTTTCATGGTGGCGGACAAAAAATCACAGTGTGCATACCGGCCTACAATGCTTCTGACTTTGTAGAAGAAACCATCGAGTCGGTGCTTAGCCAAACCTATGATGAGTTTTTATGCATAGTTTCCGTGGATCTTTCTGAGGACGACACCTTTGACATAGTTCAACCTTACCGCCGTGATCCCAGGGTCCGAATCTTCAGGCAACAAAAGAGGCTGGGGTGGTCAGGCAATGTTAACTTCCTCTTTCGAATTTCAACAAGCCTGTATGTTTGTCTCGTTCCGCATGATGATATACTCGATCCCCGATACCTGGAAATGTTATTGCCGGAAATTGAAAGAAATGATGGTACCTCAGTGGTATTTGCTGATCTCTGTACTTTTGGGCAAGGGCACGACAGCACCATATGCCAGGAGTCTATCATTGGCAACGTAGCCCAAAGGGTGAGCAACTATCTGCGATTTCATTACAGCGCGGTTTTATTCAGGGGGATTGTAAATAGAAAACTAGTAGGTCGACAAATCTTTTGCGAATCCAATCCGTTTGAAGATTTTTCTGAAGATACGATATGGGGGCTTCGAATGGTATTAAAAGGAGATGCTGTCCGGATTCCCAAAGTGCTTTACAGAAAGCGCTACCTGGAAACCTCGTATCATGCCACCTGGCAAAGATGGTCCAAAGAGAAAAAGTTACAGGCATGGTTGTATCACTGTGCCCGCTGCCTGGAGGTAGTCCAGAATTTCCCGGGAATCGACATTCACGATAAGCGTATTAAAGATGCCCTGCAAAGCAGGATATTGCAAAGAGACGCGGGTCTTTGGCATGACGATGTACTCAGGGAAAGCTTGAGCAAATATTCTTTTTCTCAAGAGGAATATCCTCAAAAATATTCGAATGGGCAAGGTGGCCACAGTAATAGGTGCAGGCATCCAAGGATGTTTGGCGGCACTCGAATTGGCCAGGAAAAATTATGTGGTCAATTTACTGGACAAGGAACACGACCTATTTACGCGTGCAAGTCTTAACCAGGAGGGAAAAACTCATATCGGCATGTTTTACGCCATGGACGAGACATTGGAGACACCTCACAAAATGATCGAAGACGCCCTGATGTTTGCCCCAGTGATGGAAGAACTGACAGGCCATCCAATCGAATGGAAGAAAATAACATCGACGCCCTTCCTGTATCTGGTACATCGAAAGGGTCTTGTCGATGCCACTACTTTGGAATCTCGTTACCGGCAGTATGAAGCTTATTACCAAGAGCAGGCAGGCCGGAAGGACAATGCTTACTTGCGGCAGTTTGAAGGACCTTATTTTGAACAAATTGCGTTTCCCGAAGAAATCAATCCTGCTGCTTTTGAAGCCTGTTTTAAGACCTTTGAAAGAGCGGTGGATCCCCATTCAATCAGATCGATCCTGAAGCAATGCATTGGCGGCCACCCGAGTATCCGGCTGATTACCGAATCCGAGGTGGTGGATATCGAACGATACGTTGGTGGTTTCAAGACAATGTATCGTCAAGATGGTGGCTACGAAAAAGTCTCCTCTGATATTGTGATCAACGCTTCATGGGAGAGTAAAAAGCGAATTGACAGTTTCCTTGGTTTGAAGAATGAAGATTCCTGGCATGTCCGATTGAAATTGGGATTTACATTTCAATTGGACAATATTCAACCATTACATTCATTTACCATCGTACAGGGGCCGTTTGGCGATTTTGTCCATTTTCCAGGACAGGGCTATGGTTATTTGAGCTGGTACCCTTTATGTAAATTGGATGCAACCAACGAAACGGAAATACCGGCTCAGTGGTCCGATATTCTTGAAGGAAGATATGAATCCCTGGATTTATCAAAAATCTGGCAGGAAACGCTTACCAACTTTCAAGCGTTTTTACCAGGTCTTAACCCGAAGGGTGTGGTTCATGTTAAGGCAGGTACCGTAGTCGCATACGGTCATTCCGACATTCACGAGGTAAATAGCGGCCTCCATAGACGCAATGAAGTCCCCGTTTCTGAGCACGATGGATATTTCAGTAT
>JBFKOL010000312.1:0-5245 GCA_041628815.1 Saprospiraceae bacterium
CATTTTATCGACGATTACCTCGTAACATCGTGGTATACGGAGGGCGTACTGATCATTGATGTCAGTGATCCGTCGAATATGGTTCGGGTGGGTCAGTTTGACACCAACCCTCAAGATAACAATGGATGTTGGGGAGCATACCCTTACCTGCCTTCTGGATTAATATTGGCATCAGACATGGACAATGGCCTTTTTGTATTACAACCCCATTATCGCCGTGCTGGGCGCCTGAACGGGAAAGTGACGGATGTAGAGACTCAAAGTGCCATATCGCAAGTCACCGTAAACATTGCCGGAGAATATGGCGTACCGGAAGTGACCGGACCCGATGGAACCTATGCTACCGGTACTGCCCAGGAAGATTCGGTTACCATTTCTTTTACGCATCCTGCATATGCCACCGGGCAACGTACCGTTGCTATTTCTCCGGGTAGTCACCTAGAAGTCAATATGGAACTTCGGCGACTGAAAGAGGTCCAGCTGTCCGGAATGGTAAAGGACCATGAAGGTGAGGCCGTATCCGGCGCTAAGATATCCATTGCAAATAAAGAGCTTTCCTGGGAGCTGGAATCCGATGAATCCGGGTCGTTTGAAATATCCGTGCTCGAAGGAGAATACGATATTTCTATCGGCAAGTGGGGATTCAAAACTTGGTTCGAACAAATGAATACAGCTGACAAGCAATTCATACAATCCGTTCTGGACGAAGGCTATCAGGACGACTTTAATCTTGACCTCGGATGGACGGTTAGCGGAGATGCCATCAGTGGGCAATGGGAGCGATCCATACCGAACGGGACCAGTTTTCAGGGACTCCTGTCAAATCCTTCTCTAGATGTGGATGACGACATCGGTTCGCATGCCTATGTGACTGGTAATGACGGCCGGTCCGTAGGAACTGATGACGTTGATGACGGTTCAACCCTACTGCAATCACCACCCTTTTTCATCAAAGATTTCGTTGATCCGGTTCTTTCTTACAGGCTTTGGTTTTTCAATGGGGGAGGCAACAGCCCGCCTAACGATGAAATATCGGTTGCTCTGATCTTTGAAACACATGAAATACCATTGGAAACGGTCCGCGGCACCTTGGGAGAATCGGGATCATGGAGGGATTCAACTTCCTATCATCTGAAAACCATCGTGGATACAGCTTTGTGGGATGAGCCGGCATCGTTGTTGATAACGATAGCTGATGATATGGCGAACGGTCACCTAGTAGAAGGAGGGTTTGACCGCTTTCGCATCTCTGATCGTCTCTTGACCACAAGTATCAGCGAAGAAAATTTGTCACAGCTCAAAGTATTCCCGAATCCAGGAAGCGGTTTTTTTGTGCTTAGGGAAAACAATCAACCACTCTTCCCGGATAAAGTGGAAATCTACGATCCATCAGGCAGACTTCTTGTCGAGGATGTATCCGGAGGATCCTCAATTGACATTTCATATCTCCATGCCGGCACGTATTTCTTACGGATCAGGTACGATGGTTTCACGCATCTGGTCAAGGTTATCAAGCAATGACTCCCTGTGCTACTTTTTTGCTGGAAAAATAACTACGTCCAGTCCCGATTCTCTGTATTGACTGTTGAATGCTTCAAGATCCGTATTTCGCAATTCGGTAAATCCAATTTTCATCTCCTCAAATTCTTTTTCAAGGTCTAAAAATCTGTCCCTCACACCCTTCGATATTCTCGGATCATGGCTCGAAGCTCTTCCCATCAGGGAGACCAGTTCAGCATTAAGTTTGTTGGGAAAATTGATCACATCCTGGAAGGTTTTCTGGTCAGGTTGCACCACCGTTCTTTCCCAGATGTCTATCTTGTCGAGCATTTCTTTTGCCTTTTTTGCCAGTTCGACAGCACTGTCCAGCGAAGCGATTCTTTTTTGGATCGAGGACAACTGTTGCCTGACATCGCGCATATCTCTTACTACCACTTGTGCCTCCTTTGCCATGCCTGAAAGCCTTTCCAACAAAGCGAATTGATCATTATAGGCTTCCTCGGATGCCTCTACACGAGGATCGGCCTTAAGCATAGCGGTGACGCTTTTCGACTGATCACCAATCTGAAGGGTAAATTGATAATCTCCAGGTGGTAAAATAGGCCCGGCATAGCTTCCCAGTAAGAAAACACCTTCAATTCCTGGAATGGTTTCTCCCCGCATATTCCAGGAGAACCTGTTGAATCCGCTCTTGGAGGGCAAAAGAGGATCTGCCGAAGGTCCGCCAGGAAAGCTTTTAAATTCCGGATCTTTTTTACTGGAATAGGATCTGAGCACCTTGCCATTAACATCGGCAATAGTCAGTTGTACTTCCAAAGAGTCCTCAGAGTATGGTAAAAAATAATCGATAATCATCCCTGTGGGTGGGTTTTGACCAAAAAGCTGTCCTGGCCTGAAGCGGCCTGATCCCGGCACCCTGTAAGAAGGCTTTGGCTGAAAGAGCACAAAATCTTCGTTCATTTTTCCCATACTTTGCTGAAGTGGTCCCAGGTCATCTAATATCCAGAACGACCTCCCTGAAGTAGCAACGACAAGGTCGTTATCCCTGAAGGTAAGGTCTGTAATCGGGCACACCGGCAGGTTGAGTTGGAAAGGCTGCCATCGTGTACCGTCGTCAAACGAAACATAAAGACCTGTTTCTGTTCCCGCGTAAAGAAGGCCTCTTACTTTTTCGTCTTCACGTACTACACGTACATATGATTCTTTGTCAATACCGGCAGTAATCGACTCCCAGCTCCTGCCATAGTTATTGGTTTTAAAAATCATCGGGGTAAAATCATTGAACTTATACCCGGTGGCCACTACGTAGGCGGTGGATGGGTCGTGGGGAGAAACATCAATTGCATTGATGAGGACTTCACCGAGGTCTTTTGGCGTCACGTTCGACCAATTTTCGCCACCATCCGTGGTGACATGAACAATTCCACAGTCACTTCCGGCCCAAAGTACCTGGCTGTCATGCGGAGATGCTTCCAGATAAGCAATGGTATTGTATACCTCCCCGCCTGCTCCTTCATTGGTATAGGGTGCGCCGCCATCGATTTGTTTTGATTTTTCATTCCTCGTGAGGTCGGGAGAAATTTCTGACCAGGTCAGCCCTGCATCCGTCGTCTTCAGGACCTTGTTCCCAGCGTGATATACTACCGAAGGATCCTGGGGAGAAGCTATGATCGGTGCAGTCCAGTTGAATCGGTATTTCATTTCAGATGGCGTCCATGCAAGTCCTGCCGTGGGATAGGCCATAACATCCCTGCCTTCTCCCGTTTCGAGGTTCAGTACTTCAATATTACCCTGGTAGCAGCCTCCAAAGATTTCCTTTGGGCTGTCAGGATCGAAAGCAATGAATGCACATTCACATCCTGGCCCTGATACCCAGTCTTTCCAACCGATTCCCGCACCGAGCGTCCTGCTGACGGTTATGACCGAGGAATTGTCCTGCTGCCCACCATATACGCGGTAAGGGAACTGATTGTCTGTAATGACCCGGTAAAATTGGGCCGTGGGTTGATTTTGCTGTGAAGACCACGTGTCTCCGCCGTTGAAGGTAATACAAGCCCCTCCATCATTGGCGAGGATAATATTATTTGCATTGTCCGGATTTATCCACATATGATGCTGATCGCCATGCGGATTCGAAATGCTCTTGAATGTTCGTCCACCGTCTATCGATTTGAGCATGGGTGCATTAAGTACGTACACAGTTTGCTCGTCGATGGGATCGGCAAACACTTCGATGTAATACCAGGCCCGGGCGACCGTTATGCGATCTTTGGAGGTCTGTACCCATTTCTTGCCTCCGTCATCAGAGCGATAGACTCCACCCTTCTCTCCTTCTGCTTCCACATTGGCATATACAACAGCAGGATTTGCGGGAGAAACATCAATGGCTGACTTGCCGATCGCCGCAGGTAATCCGCCGGTAAGTTTTTTCCACGTTGCACCTCCGTCCGTTGATTTGTACATGGCAGATCCTGGCCCCCCGCTGCGAACCTGCCAGGGATACCTGCGATGATCCCACATTGAGGCGTAAAGGATCCGTGGATTGGAAGGATCCATGGATAAATCCGCTGCACCCGTCGTCTCATCGACATAAAGAATTTTATTCCAATTTAGACCGCCGTCGGTGCTTTGATAAACACCTCGGTCTGGTGAGTCTCCATGTACAGCTCCCTGGACAGCCACAAATACAGTGTTGGGGTCGGTAGGATGAATCCTGATTTCAGCGATATGCCTTGAATTGGGCAGACCCATATGCTGCCATGTCTGTCCTGCATCTTCAGATTTGTACACACCATCTCCGTGCGAAGTCATCACCCCACGCACAGCATGTTCACCCATTCCGGCATATATTACGTTGGGGTCCGATGGAGCAACGGCCAAGGCCCCGACAGATCCAGTCTTTAGTTGTCCGTCAGAAACATTGAGCCAGGAGATACCGGCATCTGTTGTCTTCCATATGCCCCCTCCGGTCGATCCCATGTAATACACCTGGTCATTTCCCGGCACACCCGTTGCAGCCACGCTGCGTCCACCCCTGAAGGGTCCTATATTTCTGAACTTAAGAGATTCAAAATAATCTGCAAAAAGAGTCGTTTCGGAATGATCTTCTTGTCCCGCAATATGGGCCAGGGAAGACAGTATCCAAATAAAGGCGAAAATAGTAATGCGTGTAATGTTCCTATCAGTGCTCATGATCGATTTTTCAATGTGCCCAAGATAACGACTTCTTCAAGGAATCTTATGCATATAAAGTACTGGCCGAAAAGGACTTTTCCTTTCTTACCAATATTTCGTATCTTCTCTATAAATTGGTCCTCGAAGAACTTTAAATAAATCCTATACGGATTTTAGAGGTTCTCAGGTCTTTGTTCACATTTAAATGATTCAATATGAAGATTTCCCGATACATCTTAAGTTTACTTGTTGCCTTTTGCGTATTTCACTTTCAACCGCAGTCAATAGAGGCGCAAAGTTCAAATCAGAGATATTTTGCCGTTCAGTACCTGAAGGTTACACCCAATCAGGAGAGTGAATATATGCGACTCGAGCTCGAGGTTTGGAGGAAGATGCAAGAAGCACGCATAAAGGCAGATGTATGCGACGGGTGGTATTTTTTCAGGGTGGTCGCACCAATCGGATCTGCTACCGAGTACAATTATGTGACCATGAACGTGTACGACACTGCAGAAAAACTCTCAGGACATTTTGAAAACTTTGGAGTCGATTACAACACTATTCTCAGCCC
>JBFKOL010000313.1:0-5192 GCA_041628815.1 Saprospiraceae bacterium
ATCATCAGGCCATCCTGGACCAGGGAAATAGGAATCAAGTCATGGTCCCTGGGTGACGAGTATTCCCTCATACTGGTTACGGCACCGGCCAGGGACAAAGGGGTGGCTTTTCTAAAACGAGATAAAGAACTTTGGAACTGGCAACCGACAATCAACAGGACTATTAAAATGCCTCCTTCCATGATGATGCAGTCCTGGATGGGATCCGATCTTAAAAATGATGACCTGGTCCGAGAATCTTCCATCATCAATGACTATCAACACCGCCTCATGGGCGAAGAGGTCGTGATGGACCGCCTATGCCATGTCATTGAATTGGTGCCTAAACCGGAGGCTCCTGTTGTTTGGGGCAAAGTGATCATTTGGGTCGACAAGTCCGACTACATTCAAATGCGCACAGAAATGTACGACGAAGACGGTTTTCTCGTCAATACAATGGTCGCCAATGAAATCGGTTTGCTGGGTGGAAAGCTGTTGCCAAAGCGGCTCGAAGTAACCCCTATGGACGAAGAAGGCCATAAAACCGTAATTGAATACATCAATCTTGAATTTGATATACCTATCAACGCGGACTTCTTCTCCATTAAGAATCTCAAACGTGTAAGCTGAACACATGTTGTTTCAATTTGCATGGAGGAATATTTGGAGAAATCGCAGGCGTACACTGATCACTGTGAGTTCCATCGCCTTTGCGGTTTTTTTTGCCTGTCTTTTGCAGGCCATTGGTGAGGGGAGTTGGGAAAACATGATTTACAATGTGACCAATTCCTATACGGGCAACATACAGATTCACAAAAAAGGTTACTGGGAAAATCCCGGAATCAACGACCTCGTCCCGTTTGACGAAGCCATGGAACAATTGGGAACCTGGGAATCTATCAACCATGCCACTCCTCGCCTCGAGTCTTTTGCCCTAGCTTCGACTGGAGAATTCACCAAAGGAGCCATGATACTCGGTATTGACCCAGGACGCGAAAACAATTTTACTAAGATGGGCGATAAAGTGATTGAAGGCGCCTACCTCAGCCAGGATGACACGGGGGTTTTGATAGGCAAAGACCTGTCCCGAATGCTGAGAGCGGATATCGGTGACACCATTTTCCTGATCTCCCAGGGTTACAGGGGGGTAAACGCCGTTGGCCTGTACCCGGTAAAGGGCAAAGTCCGGTTTCCATCGCCACAACTGAACAGGGGAATGATCCTGATGACCCTTGTTGAAGCCCAATATCTTTTTGGCGCACAGGAACTAATCAGCTCGTTGGTCATTGGTACTGATCCTTCGGCAAGAACCGATTTTGTTGCCGAAAAAATCGAAGGTAATTGGGATACGGCAGCCTATGAGATCATGACATTCGAAGAATTGATGCCAGAATTGATCAAGTCCAAGGAAATCGATACTTCAGGCAATTTTATTGTTTATTTCATCTTATATACGATCATCGGCTTCGGCATCTTCGGCACCTTGCTGATGATGTTGAGAGAGCGCCAATACGAACTGGGCATCCTTCTTTCAATAGGCATGCGTCGCCTGGAAGTTTATGGAATGATATGGACAGAACTTCTATTACTGTGTGTAATAGGGGCGCTGGCAGGAATAGGCATTGGGTATGCCGGTGCATGGTATTTTCACCTCAACCCAATCGTTCTCACTGGTGATTTTGCCGCCGCCATGGAAAACTTTGAATTCGAACCTATAATTCCTGCCTCGGTGTCTCCGAGGATATTTATGGTCCAGGGAATGATCGTATTTGTTCTTTGTATGATCATTAGCTTATATCCCTTATATCACGTGATGAAAATAAAGCCCGTAGAGGCGATGAGAACCTAATATCGAAATATGATAGCAAGTCTGGCATGGAGAAATATTTGGAGAAACAAAACCCGTAGTCTTGTTGTCATTACGGCCATTGCCTTGGGCATTGTCTCAGCTCTTGTCCTTGACTCTTTCTACCTCGGTATGGTGAAGACCTTCATAAAGGACAGCATCAATAAGACCACTGCCCACATCCAAATACATACCCCTGCCTTTCTCGAAGACGAAGATGTTCGATATGTACTAACCCGCAGTGATTTGATCCTGGCAGACCTCGACAGCATGGCTGGTGTGCAAGCCAGCACATCGAGAGTCATTGTGAATGCAATGATGAGTACGAGCCGCACCTCGCGATCACTCAAAGTGAAGGGGGTGGATCCTCAAAGGGAAACCGGGGTGAGTGATCTCAGGCCCTATTTGGTGGAGGGAGATTATTTTGAAGGAGAGATGCGCAACCCAATCCTGATCAGCACCCTGGTAGCAGAAAAAGCGGACATAAGAATGGGAGCCAAAGTCGTGCTCACTTTCCAGGATATGACCGGTGAAATTACTTCCGGATTATTCAGGGTGAGCGGCCTCTTCGATACGGGAAGTGACATTGTAGACCAGAGTATGGGATTTGTCGCGAAGGAGGATCTCATTCGCACAATTGATCCCACTGGCCACCATGAAGAAAACTTCGACCATGAAATCGCCATCTTACTGGATGATATTAATGCGGTGACACCGATGGCAGACAGGTTGAATAAATCCTACCCGGATATAAAGGCTGAGACTTATAGGGAAATATCACCGGAGCTCGATCTGTATGAATCCCAAATTGACACCATGACGTGGTTTTATTTCCTGATTATAATGGCTGCCTTGATATTCGGAATCATCAATACGATGCTCATGGCTGTCCTCGAGCGTTACAAGGAATTTGGTGTGCTGATGTCACTCGGGATGGCCCGTATTAAACTCTTCGTAATGGTCCTCCTCGAAACCCTTTCACTTTGCTTGACTGCCGCCCCAATAGGTATATTACTGGGACTGCTGGTCATTTATATCTTATCACGGACGGGAATCGACCTGAGTATGTGGTCTGAATTCCTCGAACAATACGGCATGGCGAGTATGATTTACCCGGAAATCAACCCCACCTCCTTTAGGAGATTGATCATAGCCATTGTAATTACAGCCATTCTGGCGGCTATTTATCCCGCCTGGAAAGCTATTCGATTGAACCCACTAGATGCCATCAGAAAAATCTGACCTATGACAGTAATCGAAACAAAAGACCTTGTGAAAATTTACAACGAGAACACGTCATTCCCAGTCAAAGCAGTGTGTGAGGTGGACATCACCATAGAGGAAGGAGAGTTCATTGCCGTCATTGGACCTTCAGGATCGGGTAAATCCACGTTGTTGAACATGATCGGTGGGCTGGACCGGCCTACCTCAGGGACGGTCATCGTGGGAGGACAGGACCTCTCTGAATTGAATGACAGCGAGTTGATCAAATTCAGAAAAATGAACATCGGATTCGTTTTTCAATCGTTCAACCTGATACCCGTTCTGACCACAGAAGAAAACATCGAGTTTGTAATGAACCTACAAGGTGTCCCAAAGGACAGGAGAAAATCGAGGACCATGGAACTAATCCGGCAGGTCGGACTGGAAGACAAAGTCAACAAGCGACCTTCGGAACTCTCGGGGGGACAACAGCAAAGAGTCGCCGTAGCGCGAGCCCTTGCTCCTAAACCCAAGTTCATCCTCGCCGATGAGCCCACTGCCAACCTCGACTCAAAATCCGCCTTTGCCCTGCTCGATATGATGGCAACCCTCAACAAGGAAGAGCGCATCACATTTATTTTTTCGACCCATGATCAAAGAGTCATTGATCGGGCTAAAAGGGTCATAACGCTTGTCGATGGCAGTGTGGAAAGCGATGTGGTGCAATGAAGAACGGTTTAACACTGCTGCTTTTCGTTGGAAGCATTATAGGATTCTCTTCTTCTATGACGGCCCAGGAAAAGAACGGTTTACCAATCGAAACGGGAGGATACGTCAAATACCTGGGGAGTCTCTTCCACTTTGACCTGCTCGGCACCTCGGACACCTACACGGGTCACCTGATACACCATAGATTAAATGCCGATATTGCTTTGAGCACTGGTCTTTCTTTCAATATCGGTTGGCGGAACCAACTTTATTTCGGAGAACTCGTTGAGCGATCCCCTGGCTTCGCGGTTGGACTTCGCAGCCAGCAGAACGACTTCCTGAATCTGAGTTGGAACCCCATCAACGAGACTTCATACTTTCTGAATTCCACACTGGATAGGCTCTACCTTGAATGGTACCACGGTGATTGGGAGGTAAGTGCGGGACGACAACGTGTCAACTGGGGTATATCGAATATCTGGAACCCAAACGATATTTTCAATGCTTACTCTTTTATCGACTTCGACTATGAAGAACGGCCAGGCAGTGATGCCTTGCTCGTGAAATATTACCTGAGTGCCACGTCCAGTATAGAATTCAGCGCCAGGGTATGGGATGAAACCAGTCGGTGGATCCTGGGTGCACTGTACAAGTTCAATAAAAACCAATACGACTATCAACTGCTTGCAGGACTCTTTCGCGATCATTTCGTGCTAGGTGGTGGCTGGGCAGGCGCCATTGTTAACACTGGCTTCAAAGGAGAATGGTCGTGGTTTACCTCAACCACCGAACCCGACAATTTTATCGCCACACTGGGGCTCGACCATGTATATCCCGGAGGTACTTATCTCAGTTTCGGGTACCTGTACAATCACCTGGGCGCCCTTGATGCTTCGGTCATCGATCTGTTCACTTTCCAGATATCCGCAAAGAACATTTACCCGTACCGCCATGCCCTGCTGTTTCAAAATACTTTTCAAATTAGTCCGTTGACCAATGCAGGTTATACTGCTGTCTACTCGCCGTCTGTAGGACATCAAGTTTTTTTCGGACCGTTGTTCAGCTATTCGCTTAAAAATAACCTCGACCTGAACTTTGTCGCACAAATCGGACTGGACAATTCTGATGGCTTTCGAAGTCCTTTCCAGTCATACTACCTGAGGCTGAAGTGGAGCTACTGAGAAGCAGACCTTTATCTGGTTATCCAAAAAACAATTATACAATAGGTCTTACAACTTTACATTTAGCTTGTGTTATTCACATCAAAAACAAGTCCCTGCGCGTTGTAGAATTCGGGCCTCGGCTTCAAATGGAATCTTAAATGAAGAAACAATTATTTGTGTTGGCAAAATCAGAATGGCTGCAAACAGTCCTTATGGTCCTGTTTGCATTTTATTGTGGGAGCGCCCAGGAAGCACTCAACTTGTCATTGGTGTCCAACGTTCCTCAGGAAGTA
>JBFKOL010000314.1:0-5150 GCA_041628815.1 Saprospiraceae bacterium
AATCCCAAAAAGACAGGGGCCGAAATAATGTATGCCCTCGAAACAGAGGGAATCAACCCAAGCGGCAATTTCTTTTTCTTGATTAGGGACAAAAACTGGGGCATGGGCAATGACCATCCGATCATTTGGCGTCATTGCCTGGGAAAAGGTCGAAGCTGGTATTCCGCCATGGGTCATGGGGAAAATGTATTCCATCAACCGGGTTATTTAAAAATGCTCGAGGAAGCCATCAAATGGTCAGGGGGCTTTGCCGGTTCATGTGACAAAGCTCAAGGATGAAGACCGAACAAATCACCGTACATCGATGGAAGAATGCCGCGTCGGGTGACATTGAAAAGTTGCAACAGCTCTGCATTCTCTCTTTCAGGGAGAGCTTCCAGGTCCAGAATGATCCGGACAATTTTGAAGATTACCTTCAGAAATCCTTCAACATCGAGACACTCCGCCAACAATTGAACCATCCTTCGTCTGTCTTTTATACTTTGTCTGCGGGAGACCAGTTGGCAGCCTATTTAAAGGTCAACAAGGACGATGCTCAAAAAGAATCAAAACGTGCATCTCATGTTGAAATTGAACGCATTTATGTGCTCCGCGAATTTCACGGTAACGGCTTGGGAGCATTTATGATTACCCTTGCGATGAATTACGCCCTCGAAAATGGCAGGAACCATTTATGGCTCGGTGTCTGGGAGAAAAATCCGGAGGCCATCGCGTTTTACGAAAGAATGGGTTTTAAAACTACAGGTAAACATTTGTTTCAGCTGGGAGAAGAAGCCCAGACTGATTACATAATGGAAAAATCTCTGGCACCCTGGACGATTTACATGCATGACACCGTTCGTGCGCTTTCGGCTCGCTACGGCATCTTTACGACTGCTCACCATGTTCCCTTGAAAAATAGATTGAAAAATTTTGCCGACATACTCGAACATGGGTTGGTTTCAGGTGATGACGACGCACTTGCAGAGGTATCCAATTATCACCCGCAAATGCTCGGTGCCAAAAAAGATCGAATCCTCGATTCCCGCAATTTAGATGAAATAGCGGCAGAGACAATAATAGCCGAATTTGGGTTTGAATCCTGGGACCAGGTCAACTCCTCAAGACCTTCCCCTGGTCAGATAGCCTTCGAATACGCAGTAGACATGTTATTGACAGGTAACCTTAGTGCATTAAAAAGTCTGCTCCGCCGAAATCCATCTTTGAGCCGTCAAAGATCCGTGTTCGGTCACAAGGCATCCTTGCTTCATTACTGTGGCAGCAACGGTGTGGAACTATTCCGGCAACGTGTACCTCTCAACTTGCCGGACATAATTGAATTGCTCATAACTCATGGAGCCGATCCATCGGCTCAAATGAAAGTATACGGTGGATTATATACGGCACTTGAACTATTGGAAACAAGTACACATCCGGTTGTAGCTGGCATCCGAGACCGTGCCATAAAGACTATTAGAAGATTCAATCGGTGAAAAAATCTTTCAACGCCTGATTCAATGAAAAGGTATCATCTACCAAAACATCGGGATGTATCGCGCTACCAAATGGCTTTTGATTCCTGTCAGCCATGACAGAAGCGGTAATGAAAAGCCGGCCGCCGTTGATTAAGGGATATCCTATGTTGGCTGTTGATAGTCCACAAGACGATTGCCCGAAAAAGCGGACACCATATTTTTCAAGAAACGAAATGGCCACTGCCTCTGCTGCACTGGCTGTCTTATTGTCCATCACGATTGCTATCCTGGGGTTGGGTTGCATGATCTCGTAATGATCGACTACATCGGTTAAAGCGTTGAATCTCGAATTAAGGTAGGCTCGTCCATTGTTATACCCCCAAGGGGTGGCTATGTCGTCGGGTGTCACAAAGTATCCATGATCACCATTGCCCAATAAAGGACCTATGCCTGCTATCATCGGATACATATTGCCCCCTTCGTTACCCGAAAGGTCGACAATCCATCCCTTCATGTCTTCATGGTCTTGTCGTTTGATCTCTTCCTGCAGCGCTTTGGCGAATTCAACATCGCCGACGCCACTACCGCTGAATGCCTTCACCTTGACGTATCCAACCAATTCATCGCTGTATGTAACTTCAAATTCTGCAGGAATGCAAGAGATCTCTGAATTCCTGATGGTCTTGCTGTCCTTAGAAATATATACGCTATGGTTATCTCCAAGAATTCCGAGAAAAGCGAAAATGGCCTGTTCCAGACCCTGCTTGCTTGAAATGTTTTCTACCTCACTTTTGGCCTTCACCCAATCAATGGTATAACGGTTTAAAGCATTGGCTTCAGCTATCAGGAAAATTTGATCGATGAGGCCCACCTGGGGTTCCGAGACAGTTTCCTGGCAGGAAATCAGCATAAACAACCCCAGTACAAGAGCAGTTATTCTCACAGATCCGAAGGAGGGAATTGGATAGTTTTTCACAATAAATAAACGACCGGTACCTGTAATTTGTCGATCTTATATAAAAATAACCAATTTTCACGATGGTTCACTATTAATTTTTCACCTGTCCTGCACCAGATACCGGGGTTGTTTTCCAAACTTGATAAAAGCAGTTTTTCACGACTCATGAGATCGGTTTAATGACTAAGTGATCTACAGTCAAATCCCGGTGTTCCTGCCCTCGGACTTTCACAAGATGTGCTATTCCAAGAAATAAATAGGTGAATACGAGAGGTCGGATCATATTATTCCATCGTGTCATCCCAATAGTTTTCTTTTTTTCTTTCTTTTGAAAAAGTTTATGACCTCAGCTCAATTCAAATCCTGCCAATGATACATGAAGTACACCCACCACGCCGAATTCTTATGGGTCCGGGCCCATCGAATGTCCACGACAGGGTCTATCGTGCCATGAGCATGCCAATGGTCGGTCACCTCGATCCGGAATTTGTTAAAATCATGGATGATGTCAAGCATATGGTTCGGCAAACCTTTTCTACGAAGAACGAGGTAAGTTTTGTTGTTTCGGCACCTGGCAGTGCTGGTATGGAGACATGTCTGGTCAACTTGCTTGAGCCCGGCGATACAGCTGTCATTTGTATCCATGGTGTTTTCGGGGCAAGGATGGCCGATATTGCGGGAAGGTGTGGCGCCAGGGTTGTCGAAGTCCATGCCCCGTGGGGAGAAGCTATCGATCCTGATGAGTTGAGAAAGGCCGTATCTGAAAACCGACCCAAACTGATTGCCATCGTACATGCAGAGACTTCCACAGGGGTATTACAGCCGATGGAAGTGATATCATCGATCGCAAAAGACTACGAAGCACTGTTGGTCGTAGATGCAGTTACCTCATACTGTGGTACTGCAGTGAAGGTCGATGATTGGGGAGTGGATGCGATTTACAGTGGGACACAAAAATGCCTGAGTGCTCCACCTGGACTTTCGCCCGTTTCCTTTAGCCCACGGGCGGTCCAAATCATTCAAAATCGAAAAGCCAAAGTTCAGAGCTGGTTCTTGGACGTAAGCATGGTGATTAATTACTGGGCGGGCAATAACCGGGCTTATCATCATACTGCCCCGGTATCATCCCTCTATGCGATACGTGAGGCATATAGGATCGTCCTGGAAGAAGGCCTTGAGAACAGGTATCGTCGGCACAGGAAGAATCATGAAATTCTAAGGGACGAACTTGCCACAATTGGTATCGATTACTTAGTTGATCCTTCCATCAGGTTACCTATGCTCAACGCTGTCAAGATTCCTGAAGGTGTTGACGACCTCAGCGTTCGACGGGCCTTATTGGACAATTACAACATTGAAATCGGTGGCGGACTGGGTAAATTTGCCGGCAAAGTGTGGCGCATCGGTTTGATGGGTGAAAGTTCAGACATCAATCATATCAATGCGCTCATTTCTGCCCTGAAAAAATTGCTTTCATGAGCAAAGTAGTCCGGAAATCTTTATACGTGGTAGACCTTGAGCAGCATGTAAGAGGTGAGGTTCTCTCGGACTCCCTCTCTCTTGGATTGTATGCAACAGATGCCAGCTTGTACCAGATCACGCCATTGGCTGTCGTACTGCCCAGGGATGAAACGGATGTCGCCACAGTCCTGACGATCGCACGGGACCACGGCATACCAGTCCTTCCAAGAGGGGGAGGTACAAGCCTTGCCGGACAAACCGTCGGCGAGGCCATTGTCATGGATTTTTCTAAATACATGAACCGTATCATCGATTTTGATGCCAAAAACAGAATGGTTCGGGTAGAACCCGGATTGGTGAGGGACACCCTGAATAAATTTCTAGCACCTCACGGGTTGATTTTTTCTCCCGACCCGGCAACCTCGAGCCGCGCCAATATAGGCGGAATGGTCGGGAACAACTCGTCGGGTACCAAAAGCATTCTCTTTGGTAAAACTGTAGATCACGTTGTAGGAATGAAGGTGATGTTGGCCGACGGTACCGTGATGGAATTCAAGGATGAGGACTCCGATACTTTCGGGAAAAAAGTTACACCCGGGGATCGCAAATCAGAGATTTATGAGGGTCTCCGGAGGATCATTGATAACAACTACGACGAGATTGCAGCCCGTTTTCCAAAGGTGATGCGAAGAGTCAGTGGATACAACCTCGATGAATTCCGGCGTGGGCAACCATGGAATGTATCCAAATTGGTGTGTGGCAGCGAAGGGACGCTGGCAGTTATCTTGGCTGTAGACCTGCATCTAGATCCTCTGCCAAAAAAGAAATCCGTCTGTGCCGCCCACTTTGGCACTTTACTAGAATCACTCAAAGCGGTGCAGATTACTGTCGGGCACAATCCATCTGCAGTAGAAATACTAGATCACGAATTGTTGACCCTTGCCAGGAAAAATCTCTTCACACGCAAGATCATGGATTTTGTAGAAGGCGAACCCAACAATATTCTCATCATCGAATTTTATGGAGACACCATTGAGGACATAAGGAAGCGACAAACGGCCATGATTCGTGAGCTTCGCGAAAGTGGTTTTGGGTATGCATTCCCCGTATTCGATGAAGGCCCCGTATTCGACAACGTTTGGGCCCTGAGAAAAAAGGGTCTCGGTATCCTCCTTGGGAGGAAAACAAAAAAGAAACCCATCGCCTTCATCGAAGATTCGGCGGTACCCGTGGAAGTGCTCCCAGAATACATTACCGAAGTCAAGGCCATATGCGAC
>JBFKOL010000315.1:0-5117 GCA_041628815.1 Saprospiraceae bacterium
AAATGGTTGATAGGAGGTATGTTATTCATGGTCGGTATGGCTATGGAAATGAATGCCAATCACTTGCAGATGACTTACTATTTGGGAATGATCCTTTTGATTTATGTTTTCATAGAAATCGTAGTATACATAAGAAAGCAAGAATGGCGTGATTTATTAAAGATTGGGGGTATATTGCTATCTGGCCTTGTTCTTTCCATTGCTTCGTCCAGTCTGATCATTCTTACAACATTCGAGCATTCCAAGCAAACCATGAGAGGTGAACCCATCTTGCAAAAGACAGCTAATGCCGAGGCTACTTCCAGTAGCGAAGTAGAAGGATTGGAATGGAATTATGCCATGCAATGGAGCAATGGGCTTAAGGATTTGATGACATCGATAGTGCCTGGCGCTGTTGGAGGATCGACGGTTGAAAAGGTAAGCCAGGATAGCAAGTTTGCTGTAGAAGTGCGTAGACTTGGCAGCAGAACAGACCGGGCACCTCTCTACTGGGGTGCTTTGCCCTTTACAAGCGGGCCCATTTATTATGGTGCTGTTATGGTATTCCTATTTCTTTTCGGCCTTGGCACAATCAAGGGACGACTGAAGTGGTGGGTGCTGTCTGCCGTGATATTGACATTCCTGGTGTCACTTGGTAAAAACTTCGAATCTTTTAACCGTCTAATATTTGATTACTTGCCGATGTTTAACAAGTTTAGAGCACCAAGCAGCATCACCAGTGTGACCGCTTTGTTGATACCTTTTCTGGGTATCCTGGCACTTAATCAACTGATCACAAAGCAGGATAAGGCGGAAACTTTGAAATACCTCAAATGGGCAGGAGGGAGCATGGTTGCAGTCCTATTATTGCTTGCCCTGGCTGGTCCTGCTTTGTTTGATTTTTCATCTCCACGAGATGCGACTTACGCACAACAGGCTGGTCTTGTTGATGCACTGATTTCCGACAGGAAAGCATTGCTTAGGAGTGATGCCCTCAGGTCAGTACTCTTCGTCATCCTCACCGGTGGTGCCATCTGGCTGTTTGTCCAAAAGAAGATTGGGAAAGGCGCCTTACTCGGGGTTATGGGCATCCTTACGCTTGTCGATTTATGGGGCGTGGGCAAACGATACCTGGACAAGGATCATTTCGTCGCGTCCGTGACTTATGAGAATCAATTCAACCCCAGGCCTGTAGACGAAGAAATATTCGCTCTCGAACCACAAGGCAGGGGTTATTATCGCGTGCTGGATCTTAGTATTAGCACCTTTGAATCTTCACAGACCAGCTACTTTCACAATACTGTGGGAGGATATCATCCGGCCAAACTGCAAAGGTACCAGGATCTTATAGCAGAACATATTACCAAAGGAAACATTGGTGTCCTGAATATGCTCAACACCAAATACATCATAAACCAAAACCAACAATTGCAATTGAACAACGAGGCATTGGGACCTGCCTGGTTTGTTGAAGCCATCGAGAAAGTAAGTACTCCCAATGAAGAAATCGATGTACTTGATTCCATGGATCCGGCAACCGTGGCAGTAGTACTGGAAAATGAGTTTGGCGACTACATCGGAGACTTCGATCCGCAAAAAAGTGGGTTGATAACCCTTGAATCGTATGCACCCCATCGGTTGAAATATACTACAAGCGCCTCTTCACCTCAATTTGCTGTCTTCTCTGAAATCTGGTATGGACCAGATAAGGGCTGGCAGGCCTACCTGGATGGGGAACCCGTACCGCACGTCAGGGTAAATTATGTGTTGCGCGGTATGAAGATCCCGTCGGGTAATCACGAGATAGAGTTTGTCTTCAGACCGAAAACATTCATTATAGGCAAACAATTAACTACAATATTTTCAATCTTAATTGTAGGATTATTTGGAGCGATGATTGTCAGAAACGGATATCTTCTTTGGAAAGAGGACGAGCGTCTTCCAACCAGACCATCTAAAAAAGGGAGTCAAACAACCAAAAAGGCCAAGTCGAGAACTAGAAAAAAAGATCCTAAAAAATGAACAAGATTTTAGTTTTAGCTGCTCATCCTGACGATGGTGAATTATCTTCCGGAGGTACTATTAAGAGATTCAGAGATGAAAACAAGGAAGTGTGGTATGTAGCATTTTCGCCTTGTATCAAGTCGCTACCCAAAGGATCATCCGCCCATATTTTATTTGATGAATTAAAACAAGCCTTGGCTTATTTGTCTGTTGATGAGGACAATATCATCACCTTTTCTTACCCGGTTAGAGAGTTTCCAAAATACAGGCAGGACATTCTCGAAGACTTGATACGACTAAAGAAGCAATTGCGTCCTGATTTGGTTTTGTTGCCCAATAGTAACGACGTACACCAAGATCATCATCAACTTTATCTGGAAGGAGTCAGAGCATTTAAAGAAACTAGACTGTTGGGTTACGAGTTGCCGTGGAACTCTCTTTCCTTTCAATCAAATTTTCATATAAGACTCTCTAGCCAATGTATCGATTCTAAAATCCAGGCTTTGAAAGTTTATAGTTCTCAGAATCACCGATCTTATTTCAAACCGGAATTTATCCGCTCGTGGGCGGTGTCACGGGGAATCCAGGCAAATACCGAATTTGCAGAGGCATTCCAGATGATTAAGTGGTTTGTGTGATATCAGTCATGACCGACGGATCTATTTGGTCTGTGAGGTGCACAAAATCCTGAACTGCCCAACAATCATCAAAAGGTACGATATCAATCAGCCCTCTGTCAGGATTAAACAAAACAATTGAATTCCTGTTTGAATCGATGGTAGCGATAAAGTCATTTACCCAGTGAGAATTTTGTAACCATTCCAAATCGCCCAGGAATTCCGGTTTGCCTGGCAGATTTTTGAAATCATAGGAGACCCTAAGTTGTCCATTTTGCAGTATGACTTCTCCTGATCCAGTGTTTGTGGCCATTATTGAGCCGTTCAATTTTCTGCCTCCGTGTGGGTTTTTCAAACCGGAGAGCAAGGAAGTGCTCGTTCCATTGTCTAAATTGATTGTAAGGACTTTTCCCGCATGGAAGAGTGTTCCGACTACATTCTGGGGGTCCGAAGAATCATAATAGGCACTGTTTATAAATGCCGCTCTCATGGCTGTAGGTAAATAGTCCCGCTTTGGATCTTGAATAAAAAAAACTTCTTTTTTCTGCCTCCTTAACTCTTCTGCATGGTTTTCATCTCTCGTTAGAAATATTGAATTTCCATTGCTTGGGTTTACACCCATGTTTAACCCATTTTCCCAAGCGCACCATTCTCGGATTATGGCGTTCTTTCTAAAATTGACTTCGATCAAAGTGTCTAATCCGGAAGATGATATAAGCAGCAAATCTTCATCATAAGGAGAAAATTCAACCGTGTGTACATAAGACAGCCAGTCATTTTCAACCGTATAGTGATCTCTGTCTTCCCATACGTGCACGCAACTTGCCGTACTTAGTGCCAATTTATTTTTCAATATGTGAATTCCCCTGGGTTCACGATCTTTAATAATGATTTCACTTTTTTCAATTTTGCCTTCGTTAATGTGAAGGTGAACTACGCCACCAATGGCTGGTGTCCTTCTCTCCATACTGCCGGATCTTCCGGTGACACCTTTTTTGGACTTCAACCATCTTTTACGGATGGAATCCAAATCGAAACTTTTTACGGTCAGTAAGAAATGAATGCTTCCGTAAAAGTGATGATCCTTAGTAAAAGAACTGATATCAATGTTGCTATGCACCCGGTACAGTAATTTGATTAAGGATTTGACTCATATGTTCAGTCAATGCGACTCTGCTGAATTTCTCTTGAGCCTTGGATCTGGTTTTAATCGATGTGCCGGTTTTCAACCATTGAAAGTATTGAGATTTAATCCGACTCTTTATTGATTCGTAATCTTCATAGTCCAGCATTTGGTGTTTATTGCATATTTTCAGTATAGCTGCAGCATCACCGTCTGTTGGTCCAATCGCCAATATGGCAGATCCAGATGCAATGTATTCAAAGATTTTGCCCGTAATCAGTGATTTAGCACTCTTCGCCTGAGGAATGGGTAAAAGAAGTAAATCGGAACTCATCATGAATCTTATAGCCTTTTCGTGGGAAACATAGGGTATCTTTTCAGTCATTTCCAGTAACTCCCACTTGTCTATCGCCTTGAGAATTTGGGTATTTATGTTGCCGATAAATCGAATCTTGAATCTTGAGAATTCATCGTGATTCTTCTTTAGTTCAGAAATTGACCTCCATAGAGTTTCAATGTTCTGATTGTATTTAAAATTACCGATGTAAGAAAGATAGAAATTAGCATTTGGCTGAATTACAAGATTAGGAAAGTCATCTGGGTCATAACCATTGCTCACAACGGATATTTTCCTTGACCGGTCCCTGAATTCTTTTTCCAACGAATGACTGACAACCGTTATGTGGTCGGCTGTTGAAAGTACTTCGGATTCTAACTTGAAATCTCTGGCCTTGCTAGATGCTGTGCGATGTAGAAATTCATTGTAATATATGGTCGTCCATGGATCGCGTAGATCGGCGAGCCATGGTATTTTATATTTTCTTTTTAAATAAAGTCCAATGAGATGAGTGCTGTGAGGGGGGCCAGTAGTAACGATAGCGTCAACATTTTCTTCTTTGATAATCTTTGAAGCCTTAGGAATCGCCATAATTTTCCAACCCTTGCGGGCATCAGGAATAAACCAATTGGCCCTTATATAATTTGCCGCTCTTACAAGAAATGAATGATGGTCCTTTATATCACCCATTCCAATTTGCTTAGATTTCCTTCTTCCTCCTCTTAAAAGATCATAAACCTGAAAAGGTTCTATTGATCTTGCCTTATAAACCTGTATTCCTTCTGGGATGTTGTCAAAAAGACTAGCGTCGGTATTGGAGTAATATCCATTTTTAACGGTCAATATGACCGGATGCCAATTAAATTGACCCAAATACTTCACAAATTTAAGCCACCTTTGAACACCGGGCCCAGAGCTGGGTGGCCAATAATAGGTGATAATCAAAATCTTTTTCATCCTACAACAAACCAGTTTTGTACAAGTCAACCCTAAACATATTAAAAAAATATATAATTTAACTTATGAATTGCGACATATGGCCAGCAGGATGAGACAA
>JBFKOL010000316.1:0-5084 GCA_041628815.1 Saprospiraceae bacterium
CCCGCCGTTGGCGGGACGCTTTACCGGGCTGTGCTACCTTATGGGTGGATAACGTTGCCCTTCATTAACAATGTCGGGATGAGAGGATTTGAACCTCCGATCTCACGCCCCCCAGACGTGCGCTTTACCGGGCTAAGCTACATCCCGAAATAAGAGAATAAAAAGAGGTCCACTTTTGCTCCATGAATCTCGGAGCTTCGGCAGACGGGGTCGGGATGGCCCACCTTTGCTTTCCTACGGTGGACAGGCAAGATTCAAACATGCGACCCTCCCGCCCTATGGCGGGATGCGCTTGTCGGATTTCGTGGTATCCCGAAAAACAAAATATCAAAGTCGGGATGGCAAGATTCGAACTTGCGACCCCCTGGTCCCAAACCAGGTGCGCTAACCGGACTGCGCTACATCCCGAAAGACTTCAGCGGTGAGAGGGGGATTCGAACCCCCGGTACCCGGTTAAAGGTACGCCGGTTTAGCAAACCGGTGGTTTCAGCCACTCACCCACCTCACCATTGTCAAAAACTATACCCTTCTTTTAAGGGTGTGCAAAGATAGGTATTCTCTTATGTAAAGCAAACCCTTTTATGCATCAGATCGCTCGTTTTCTCCGCCAAAACATTGAACCACTTTCGACATATATACCGATCCTTCCATTAAAAATTTTGATATATAAAATTAAAAGTGTTTTCTTTGGATCACGTTTTCATCATTAGATCCATATTGGTCATTTATTCCAATCCTGAGAGGTAATATTTGACCAAAAAAACGGGGCCGCCTGCGAAAGTGGGCGGCCTTTTCAATTTGAAGGACTTTAATAACGGTATGTCAAACCGAGTTTAGGGCTAATGGACGATCAGATCAAACCCATGGCAGGGCTATAAAATAAACTCAGCAAAATTTAGGGGGACAGGTCAGACCAATTCGAGCTCTAACGCCTTTTTTACAAGGCCAGCCGTGTTTCTGGCATTGAGCTTCGACAAAAGGTTGCTCCGGTGGGCTTCCACAGTTTTAAGACTGATGAAAAGTTTACCGGCAATTTCCTGGTTGGTATTTTCTTCCAGGATGAGATCGAGAACTTCCTTTTCTCGCCTTGTAATCTTCGGTACCTGCTTCTCCACAGGCTTGGCCTTTTTGTTATTGTTCATCAGGCTGTTCATAATCGTATTGGTAATGGCCTCGCTGAAATAAGTCCTGCCAGCGGCGACAGTCCTGATGGCTGTAATCAATTCTTTCCTACCGGTATTTTTCAAGATGTATCCAAGCGCCCCGCTCTTCAACACCTCGGTAATATAGCTTTCTTCGTCGTGCATGGAAAGGACAAGTATCTTGACGTTGTCCTTCATTTTAAGGATGCGCTCGCATACCTCTATACCACTGATATCGGGTAAATTGATGTCAAGCAATATGATATCCACCTTGTCAAGCAAAGTTTTGTTGAAGACCTCTTTTCCTTCATAGCACCGATGTACAATTTGTATATCTTCTTCCCGGCTCAGGATCTCTTCAAGCCCCTGTACAAACATCTTATGATCATCGACAATTAGGATTCTTATCATTTGACTGTAATTTTGGATACAAAATAAGCATGCTAAATACGTTCAAAACTAGGGTATTCCCTAGTTAGTCCCAAATTATTTAATGACAGTTTAGTCATATGAGACTCTTTGCCTCAATCTTTTTTACTGTATGGACCCTCTATGTCTGTGCCTTGCAGGATTATTCCAAGCTGGACAGTGCCTACATCCATGAAATTGAAAGGATCAATGAAGCCATAAAGCAAGGTCAACAAAACAACAACCTAACCGCTATGGCCGATGGCTATTATGACAGGGCTTTATGCAACTTCTATACACCCCTCAAAAGCCAGGACGTCATCGGTGACCTGATCGAAAGTGCCAAGATCTACAAATACCTGAAGAACAATGCAGGGTTTTTCCGGACCCGTCTGGCACTGGCTGAATTTTACACGTTACAGGAGATCTATCTGAACGAGGCTTTGAAATTAACCGAAGAAGCTTATGAATTCTTCTTGTCAGCGAGAGATCAGCGCATGCAGATCAAAGCTACTACACAACTTGGAAAAATCCACCAGAAAAGGTTGGACTACGACAGGGCGCTCGACCAGGTCGATAAAGGACTTCAAGCGAGTATCGCCCTGGAAGATCGCGAACTCGAATTGGAAAACCGTCTATTGATTACCGAGTTGTTCGGAAACCTTGGCAATGTGGAAAAAGTAGTAGAGCAAGGCTCCTATCTGATTGGGCTGGAAGAGAACTTTGGGCTCGAAGGGTATGCCGGGAAAGCCAACTATCTCATAGGTAAATACCTCTCAATGGATGGGCAGTACGATGAAGCCATCCCTTATCTGTTGAAGGCCAAAGAACAGGTGAATAATGTGAGCGAATTAGCCCATGACAATTATTCGTTGCTGGCCGAATTGTTCAACATAACCGGAGACCATGTAAAGGCCTATGACCATCTAAAGAATGCTAAAGAGATAAGAACCTCGCTTTACAACCAAGAAAAGTACGCCTTATCCAACCAGATTGCAGTAAAATACCAGACCTATGAAAAGGAAAAGGCAATGCGGGCCCTCGAAGAGGATTATCAGCTGACTGAATTCAGACTTACCCAGCGTACCCGTCTTTTCATTATTCTTATGGCCTTGCTCGTTCTAACGGCGGCAGCCATTTTCAACTATTATCGCCTTCAAAAACACAAACTACGCACAGAACGTCTGATCAGTCAGCAGAAAGAGGAAATCGCCCGACAAAAAATCTATGAGTTGGAAAGTGAACTGAAGATTAAAAACCTCGAGGCGATGGTACACGGCGAAGAGGCAGAAAGGACACGTATTGCAACAGACCTTCACGACAGCCTGGGAGGCATGCTGTCCACCCTTAAACTGCAATACGACGCATTACAGATCGACCATGAAGACCTGGGAGATGACCAGGACTACCACAAGATCATGCGGCTCATCGATGAAGCCTGCAAAGATGTACGGGATATCGCCAGAAACCTTAAACCAGCTAGCCTCGAGAAAATGGGCCTGAGCGCAGCACTTAAAGATCTTGTGAATAGATATTCCTCCAAAATAGGCGGTTCTGAGATCAGCCTGACCGTATCCGACGTAAATCATTTGCTGGATGAAGAATCACAGCTTCACGTTTACCGCATCATTCAGGAATTGCTCAACAATGCGCTCAAACACTCGGAAGCCAAAGAAATTGATGTCCAGGTTCACAAGAATGAAGAAACATTGCTCATCAAGGTAGAAGACGATGGAAAAGGATTTGTCGAGGATGAAGTCGTCAAAGGACTAGGTCTTGGCAATCTTGAATCACGGGTGAATGTGCTGCGCGGTGAAATGGACATCGACTCCACACCCGCGAAAGGCACTTCCATTTTTGTTCATATCCCATTGAACTCAGAAACGGTGGTGCCTGTCTAATCTCAGTGTTTACCCTAGGCCCTAAATGGGTTGTTACCATCAGAAACAGGGCAATCAACCTGGATATCTTTGAGATGTTGATAATGATCAATGGGCGCTGATGGCGCTTAAAGCAAGTAGACAAATTTAAGAGGCTCATTCATTGTGATAAAGATTATTACCCCAAAACCACTTCTCAATGGCAGCAACTGACCGGAATCATCACCTCCGGTGACGGTGATAGTTTTGCAGATGCGTGGGCCTCTTTTTTCTACATCCGGGGAGCTTAAGGCCCCTTTATGAACTCGGAAGGGATATTTCAAATATACTTTTCACATTGCAAAAAGTTGTAATGTCAAGACAATTCAGCCAAGGTGATTTAACCGTTCTGCTCAAGTATAAAAGATACAATCATGAGATTGCTGACAAAATTGAAGTGCAGGACGGTTTTTTTTATTGCGGTCGCCAACGCTCTTCAAAACTGCGAATGTCCCATACTTTCAAGACACCTTCATCATCACCTGAGACAATAAGGTGGTCATTCATAAATGCTGCTCCGTTGATAAATGTATTGTGCTTGATAATGCTCAGTTTTCTTTCGATCTTGTCATTTTCGGTGATTTTATAAAGCAATACCGAACGATCGTGACTGACGGTAAGAAATTGATTGCCCAAAACATCGATATCAACGATATCGTCCAAATGATCACTCAATGTCTCAACCTCGTCGTAGCCAGTGCCATTTTTCTTCCAGACCTTTACCAGATTGTCTTTGCCGCCGGTAATGATGTAAGTTCCTCGATTGGAACAATCCACATCTGTGATCGCTTTGATATGAACTTTCTTGCTGAAAACAGGCTGGCGACTTGGCGGAACATACAATTCAAGATAACCGGTATTTCTTCCAACGACAATTGTATCTCCCAGTTCGATATAAGTTGATTGACGGACTGTTGGGGTATCCATGACTTCATAAATGCGCCGGTCACCAAAAGACTTTTCAAATGCTGTAGAATCTTCTACTGTCACAACAGGGGTCAAATAGAATGAGTCTATCTCCCGGGAAAGAATCATATGATGTTTACCAATCGATATACCCACCTTATCAACATCCATATATTTGACTGATCTTATTGGGTCTATCGTTCCAATTCTGAATACAGCAGCTGCGAGTTCTTCCAGATTCCACAGTCGAATCACATTTTCTTCATCACAGGTAATGGCCAATTTATTATCTACAAATGATACATCGGTTATCGAAGCATTGTGACCTATAAGCCGTTTGTCAAGCAAATTATTGGACCATACGGTGGCTGTCTTATCAGAGCTTCCTATAATCATTTCATTTAATCCGTTGAAATCAAAGGAGTTGATAAAAGAGAGGTGGTCGTCAATGGTGTGGTCCTTGTAATAGCGCCCGTCCGGGCTCTCCTTGTACAGCTCTACAATCCGACCTTTACTAAGTGCAAGAGAAGTTCTTTCCCTTCTGTTTCCATCCCCGTCTTTATAGCTGTCAAATTTATAGTACAGAATGTTGTCATTTTGCTCATTGTGAAATCGTATCGGCCGGGGTGGGGATAGAAACTGGTCATCGATGATATACAACCGATTCTTGTATAAAAAAGTGATTCCTCCGTCATTGTAATTCTTGAGC
>JBFKOL010000317.1:0-5074 GCA_041628815.1 Saprospiraceae bacterium
CCTGGTCTTTCAGGAGTGTCAGAAAGTAACCATCGTATGCTGCAAGGGCATTCTCTATTGCCGGAGTATCGCTACCAGGACCTTTTTGGATGATTCGGATCATCGAATCAAACAAAAATTCACTTCGCGTATAGCCAGCTGCAGAGATGGCAGATTGCCTGATGGAGGAATCGGAATCTTCGAATAAGGCATCGATGAAACTGTAGAATTCCGTCAGCCTTCCATATCCAATGGCCTTTAGCAGCGTGATGGCGATGTGTTTTTTTCTGGATATTTCCTTTTCGTTTGAAAGTTTTATCAAAGTTGACCTGATTTGCCTGTTCAATTCGTGACGCCATATGGAGTGAGGGACTGCTCTAATGTGCCATGCAAGCCCAACAAGCGCAGCCGACCAGATCTTTACATCGCTATGATTCAAATAACCATGAATAAATTGCTGGTTGTAGGGTTCGTGCCGCACCAGGTATTCTATTGCCCTTACTTTGACCATTTGGGTTTCATCATTGGCCAGTGCCATGGCTTTCTGCTTGATGACAGGATCGTGGTATGCCAACGCATTGATCAAGGCTTCAGCACGGATTTTGGCCGAGGGGTCATCTAAAAGCGCCACAAGCGCAGATTGAAATCTGCGATCGGCAAGCGGTCGAATCTTCTTCAGCATGAATAATTTTTGTTCATCCGTACCTGACTTCAAAACCTGCTGAATTGTCTCAATCACCGAAGATTTGTTATAATCAATATTCTCCTGTCGGTTGGTTTCATTCAATTTGCGAAGCTTGGCAGATATGGTTTTAACATATTCTTTTCTTACGAGGAATGCGAAATAAATCCACAGGACAATGAGTATGACGAGCATGATATTTACAGCCATATAGGACATACCCATACCCTTAATGATAAATATGAGCAACAACCCAATAAATCCCGTGGCCAGGCTGTCGACAAAGACGTCAATAAAGGTTTTTGTTCGATTTTTTATCTCGGTAGAAACAGGAAAAATCAATAACTCCATGGCGGCTTTATTGATCGATTGTTTCAAACCTCCATCGGACATTTTCAGCAATACCACCCCAAATAATAATCCGGGAAAAAGAAAGATAACCATGGATGCCATGAATATGGTGGCCGGGAGGATAAAAATGGTTGAAGCTACTCCATAATGACCGACTATTCTGCGTGTCATAAAGAGCTGTAAGAACAACGAAATAACATTAAACGTGGAAAACCAGAAACCGAAGAAAGCCGTTAGCTCATCCGGGTCCTGGATAATATCGGATGCCAGGCCGCCAAACTGATAGTCAACCAATTTAGCCACCATTACACTTATTGCTACAATGGCAGCAATGAGAGTGAGATGCCTTGATTCGAGGATCAGCTTGTACGGTTGTTTGCTGTCATATTTGGTTTGGGATATGGCTGTAAGAATACGAACGTCACTTTTTAGGTAGTTTTCCCAGATTTCGTGGCTCAAGAATAAGACAGGAGCTAAAATGAATGCACTCACCCCAGTGAGATATTCTGCGCTGATGTGGTTGCTGAGTATGGAGGTAAGGTATCCACCAAATATACCGCCTGCTATGGCACCTGCACCAATGAAGCTAAATATGCGTTTAGCTTGCCGGCTGTCGAATACCATATTGGCCAATATCCAGAATTGGGAAGTCGTCAATAGGGCAAAGATGGCCACCCAGATGTAAAAAACGTACAGGACAATGTTCTCAGCCAGATTGAGACGAAGGAAAATGCCAAAAAGTAGTAATGATACTACCGACAATTGGATGGTATACCGGAAGATGCGGTACATGTTCACTCTGAACAATAGCCGCGAGTACAGGTAAGATACAATTGCGGCCGATATTGCTACCAGGATAAATGCATAAGGCAACTGCTCTACACCAAATTTTGCCAGAAATAGCCCATTAACGGTAGGTTTGACAATCAGTAAAGTGGAAATGATCAAGAAAATAACCACCTGCATGAGAAGAGCCTTCTTGATCTCGCCTTCGCGTAGGTCAAAGACTTCGGATAAGGTTGAAGACAAGCGTTTTTTAGCCAATGGTATCTTGTTTACTACAGAAATACCAAAGTAACAATATCCTGTTAGCTTGTCTTTTTAGTGGGCTGTAATAGGTAGTCTACTTCGTTGACAAGTTTGCGCATGATGGATTCACCTCCTGGATCATCAACAAGAGCGGCAAGAATGTATTTTCGTTTAGGTCCTAGGACCAAAACAGAATCCGAATGATAAGTACGCCAACTACCAGATTTTCTATAAAGTTTGGCTTGAGGGGCTATCATTGCCAGCGTGTTGACAAACTTGTGGCGCAAGTCTGGATTGACCATGATATCTTTCATCTGCGCAGAGCGTTGTTCATTGACGAGCTGACCCTTATGCATCAGGTAATAGAATCTACAAATTTGTCTTACCGTCGCTGCATGACTCAATCCCTTCATCGGTTCCGGATATCTTCGTCCCTGACTGGCATATCTTTTACCGACCCACAGGCCTCCTCCTCTTTCTTCATCGTACAATTCGTGCTGCGAATCTCGGAGCACGGATTCAATTTTTTCAAAAGTGAGCCTGTCTATCATCCGGGTAGAGGCGCGATTGTCGGAATAACTGATCATAAGACGCAGGTCTTTTTTGATCTCTTTGGTCTCTTCCAGTGTTCCATCCTCGAATGCTTGCACAGCAGCCAACAAAATGGCGATCTTGGGTAAGCTTGCCGCATACATCATATCGTCGCAGTTGATGCATGCAAAACGAGGATTCGCTTCATCAGAAAGATCAACCAATCCAACGGCCATTTTTTTTCCGGCCACTAGCGATTGCCACTTCCTGTTTTTGGATATCCTCTGTCGCAGCGCATCTTCGAATGATTTGTTCTGATATTCTGCCAAAGGAATAAAGTCACTTTCCTTTTCAAGGAAGGGCATTGTTAAGGCGGTGGCAGGATGAAGTTGTTGTCCGAATAAAAGAGAAAAAGCAAGTAAAAAGGTCGAAAAAAAGAAAATGGTTGTTTTCATATGTACTTAAAATCCCTATTCGCGGGATCATTTCAGGATGCAAAGTTCAAGCAAAAAAAAATATCCTTTAGTTAAATTATTGCAAATGACGACATTTTGCCTTTGCTTAGGGATAGTCTTACGCAACTTAGTTATAACGCGAATGGGGATTAAATTGGTTCATTTCACGTGCCCCATAATTCGTCATTTCATAACTTTCAGATCGGAATGCAATCGAAAATCATGACTAGCACCTTATCTCGCCTCACTTCACGGGGTTTTCTTTTTCTGCTCTTCCTATTGGCGATCCTTACCGCTAACGCCCAGGAACCTATTTTTTCAGATGAGGCGATTCATCATCCTGTTGTAGCACAAAATGGTATGGTAGCTTCGCAACACCCATTGGCTACTCAAGCTGGACTCGACATATTAAAACAAGGCGGGAATGCAGTGGATGCCGCCGTTGCGGTAGGTTTTGCTCTGGCAGTTGTTCTTCCCAGAGCGGGTAACCTTGGAGGAGGAGGGTTCATGCTTGTATACGATGCTTCAGAAAAAAGTGCCAAAGCCATCAATTACAGAGAGACCGCCCCAGCAGCAGCTCAGCGCGATATGTACCTGGACAATGACGGCACGGTAAACCAGGAATGGCTCAACTCCCATTATAAATCTGCAGGCGTGCCGGGCACAGTGTATGGGCTGAACATGGCCCTTGAAAAATACGGTTCCATGTCGCTTGAACAAGTCATCCAGCCCGCCATCAGGTTGGCAAGGGATGGGTTTCCTGTTACCCAGAATTTAGCAACTGTTCTGAGGGCCCTCGATGTAAGGTTGAAAAAATGGCCTGAAACTGCGCGAATTTTCTTCGGGCCCGATGGTAGCGATTACGAAATGGGAGAAATCCTCGTTCAGGAAGACCTGGCCAAGAGCCTGGAATTGATAGCTGCAAACGGGCCAGAGGCTTTTTACATGGGGGAAATAGCAGAGAGAATTGCCGATGACATGGCAGCGAACGATGGGATTATCACGCGACAAGACCTTGCCATGTATAAAGCCTATGAAACCGATGTTGTATCAGGAAGCTACGGTGAATATTCGATTGCCTCCATGCCTCCTCCCAGTTCTGGCGGTGTCCACCTGTTGCAAATGCTGAATATTCTCGAAGGATTCGACCTCAAATTCTCGGGTCCAAATTCAGCTGTGACCATTCATTTAATGGCGGAAGCTATGAAAAGGGCCTATGCCGATAGAAGCAAATACCTTGGTGATCCTCTTTTCTGGAATGTCCCTGTAGAACGAATCCTTTCTAAAAAATATGCCAGGTCTCTGAGGGATAGCATTTCAATAGATGAAATGCGGCCATCCGAGAAAATCAAGCCTGGTAACCCTCTGGGTTTTGAAAGTGAAGAAACCACACATTTCTCGGTAGTCGACAGTGAAGGCAATGCTGTGAGCAATACCTACACCTTGAATTTTAGCTTTGGGAGTGGAGTGGTGGTCAAAGGAACAGGAATCTTGCTCAATAATGAAATGAGTGATTTCGCTGCTAAACCAGGTAGCCCGGATGCATACGGACTCATTGGTGGTGAGGCCAATGCCATTCTTCCGGGAAAAAGACCTCTCAGTTCAATGACACCAACAATCGTCTTCAAAGACGGGAAACCGTTTTTAGTGACGGGAAGTCCGGGCGGAAGCCTGATCATTACATCTGTCCTTCAGGTAGTGTTGAATGTTCTGGCACATGATATGAATGTGGCTGAGGCGTCTCATGCACCGCGCATTCATCATCAATGGTATCCCGATATCCTTTACGTGGAAAAAAGCCTCGGCTATGATACGAGAAGATTGTTAGAAACAATGGGTTACGAAGTTCGCATCCGGAATGCGATGGGAAGTACCCAATCCATTATGATAGTCGATGGTTACCTGTATGGGGCATCAGATCCAAGAAGACCAGACGCCACAACAATGGGATATTAATATACATTCTATTCGACTCAACCGTAGAGTAAGCATTTGACATCCTTCATTTTAAAACCAATAGGGGTACTTCTGTATGCATGGCTGTCTC
>JBFKOL010000318.1:0-5052 GCA_041628815.1 Saprospiraceae bacterium
ACATGACGCGTTGGATAGAAAAATTACAGGAGACGCTGTAAAACTGACCCACAGGCATGTTGATAGCTTTGATTACATATTTATACCTGAAATTCGGACCTAAGCGCTAAGTCGATCGGCATAATCGGATGAGGTGTTCATTTGGTGATTGCTCTGACGTCAGCAACTTTCAAATAATTTGATCAATTTTGATCAATGAAACCGTTGGAGTACCTGGTGGACGTCAAAAATCTGGAAATAGTCCGGTCGGGTAAAATCGTCCTTAAAGACATAAACTTCCAGCTCTCCGAAGGAGAATTCGCCTATATTTCCGGCCCTACGGGTTCTGGTAAATCCTCATTTCTCAATGTATTGTACGGCACCTTGCCTGCCAACAGAGGTTCGATACGGGTGTTGGATAGTGAGGTTACGTTACTTAGCCGTTCTCAAATGCCATTTTATCGTCGAAAGCTTGGTATGATCTTCCAGGAAGACATGCTTGTTGATCAATGGACCGTCGTGGAAAATCTCGAATTGATTCTTTCGGCCCAAGGCTGGAAAGAGCCTGCCAAGCGAAGGGATCGCATAGAAGTGGTCCTTGAAAGACTTGGATTGGACACCCTAAGGAATAATCATGTAGGTAGGCTTTCCGGTGGCGAGCGTCAGTTGACTACACTGGCGCAAAGTGTTCTGAACTTGCCTCGCATACTGCTTGCTGACGAACCAACCGGAAACCTTGATGAGCAATCATCTACACGATTCATGAAAGAACTCATCTCTATGGCACGGCAAAACAAAATGTCTGTCATTGTGGCCACACACAATGAACAACTCGTTCGCAGGTTTCCTGCGAGGAGATACCTATGTCAAGATGAACGACTTGTTGAGATGTCCCTTGAGATATCATTCAATCGTTGATGTTCATGAGATCCAAGGCCGCCTGAATCTCTGTCACCGGCAGTTTACACACCTTGTCCTGGCACACGTATATCATGGTTTTTCCCTCAACAAACTTGTTCTTCAGCAGCGGTAAATCGCTTTCTCCTTCAGCACCTAAAAAGGCAGCATTCGATGTATAATGCTCCTGCATTTGTTTCGCTAATACCTTGCAGTCCTGGCCAACGATGGCTACTTCATACGGCGGGTATACAAGGTCAAACATCAATTGCAGCCAGTTGGAATAGAACCCCGGTTGCTTTCCTGAAAGGATCGTCGGAGCCATATTTTTCATCATTTGAATGCTCATCTCGACAAAGGACCCATTGTAATAAAATTCACCAAGTCGATGGAGGGCACGTGCCATGGCAGAGTTTGAGGCAGGGATGACGTTGTCCGAGAGCTCCATTTTTCGCGCTACCAGCGGTGGATCGATGTCTGAAGTATAGTTGAACATACCGTTGTCTTCATTGTAAAAGTGTTCGATGGCGTAGGCTGCCAGTCGATTACCTGTCGCGAGCCATTGTTTGTCGAAGGTTACCTCATACAGCGCTAGCAATGCCTGGATGGTCAGTGCGTAGTCATCCAGGAATCCATTAATAGCACTTTTCCCATCCTTGTAGTTTCTATAAAGCCTGAATTCGCCGGTCATCTGACGGGATAGGAGGAAGTGCGCTGCCTTAGTTGCAGTTTTTAGGTATTCTTGGTCCCCGAGTGCCTTATAGGCTTCGATATATCCGCTGATCATGAGGGCATTCCATGAGGTAAGGATTTTGTCGTCCAGTCCGGGCCGCACGCGTTTTTCCCTAGCATCCAGCATCCTTTGATTTAATTCGTCGATTTGCCCATACAATTCTTCAACTTCTAATCCTTTGCTGTCCGCGAACTTGATAGGGTCTTGGTTAACATGTAAAATATTACTGCCATGCTCCCAGTTACCGCTGTCTCTGACTGAATAATAAGACCTGAACAAGGCAATTTGCTCAGGGGAATTTAAAACCGCGTCAATTTCATCTGCGGTCCAGACATAAAATTTACCTTCTTCTCCTTCGCTGTCAGCATCCAGGGATGAATAGAAAGCGCCTTCAGAAGAAGTCATTTCACGTTTTATAAATTCGAGTGTTTGCCGGATGACTCTTTCGTACAAAGGATTTCCCGTCTTTTTAAAAGCCTGTGCATACAGCGATACCAGTTGCCCGTTGTCATACAGCATTTTTTCGAAGTGCGGCACTTTCCATATGGCATCGACGGAATACCTGGAGAATCCACCACCCAGCTGGTCGTATATCCCCCCCAATGCCATTTTTTCCAAAGTATTGATGACGCCCTCAAGAGCCCCGGCATCTCCTTTTCGGTCCGCATATTTCAGAAGCCATTCAAAGTTGTTGGGCATAGGAAATTTTGGTGAACCCATTCTTCCGCCATGCAGGGGATCCAGAGAGCTCAGAAATTGTTCTGCCATTGCACCCAACTCTTCCTCACGCCATTCCATGGCAGATGTATTGACCACAACATTGTCTAGGCTTCGAATGCCACTGGTCAGCTGGTCGGCTGACCCGACAAGACGGTCGTAATTCTCGTTTTTCAACCGGACAAATTGTTCCAGAATATTGATCCATTGGTCTCTTGGAAAATAAGTGCCTGCCCATACAGGCCGCCCATCAGGTAAGGCAAAAGCATTGAGTGGCCATCCTCCGCGGCCAGTCAACAACTGAGCCGCAGCCATATAGATGTCGTCGACGTCAGGTCGTTCCTCACGGTCTACCTTTATGGGCACAAAATGTTCGTTCATGATTTTTGCCACGACGGAGTCTTCAAATGACTCGTGCTCCATGACATGACACCAATGACAAGCTGCATAACCAATGCTAACAATGAGCAACTTGTTCTCCTTGCGTGCCTTTTCCAGGGCAGCTTCACCCCAGGGATGCCAATCCACCGGATTGTAGGCGTGCTGAAGCAAATATGGACTGGATTCGTTGATGAGCAAGTTTGGCTTATGCCCCAGGTTGTCATTTTTCACTTGGCTTAGGTTTTTACAACTATAGGATAATATGATGGTCAACAAGAACATGCGGAGGCCAAATACCCTCTTTCCGATCTTATGGATCCTTAGATAATAATTATTTAATGCGCTTATTTTCAAATAGCGGGACATTTATATGTAAATTGTTCATAATATATCAATTGATTGATGGGACAAATTGAAAAACGTTGGCGAAAACTGGATGGTACCCGGATCACCTTACCGCTCCTCCAGGCCGTCGAATCGGCCATTGTACGTGAAACATCTGCGGGACACCGGTTAAAACTTTGCATAGGCTCGGATTCTCAAATAAAAGGCGCGACTGTTGAATTTGCAACTGTGATCGTTTTTTTACGGGAAAAAAAAGGTGGATTTATGTTCATCCACAACACAAAGATGCACAAGGAAATGAGCCTCAAGGAACGAATGATCACTGAAGTTTCAAAAAGCGTTGAAGTGGCATATGCCTTGTGTGACCTGCTGGACAGGTATGAAGTGGAACTGGAAGTGCACGCTGATATCAATACGGATCCTTCTTTCAAATCCAATACTGCACTAAAAGAAGCGATGGGCTACATCCTCGGAATGGGATTTGTATTCAAGGCTAAACCCGAGGCATTTGCCAGTAGTTCGTGTGCCGACAAGGTCATCTGATCCCATTGTATACAACTGTATTGTACTCATGTAGGTCTGATCTGCAGGTGAATTGATCTAATTTGCTCGTCACACCCGGTATAACAGATCTTTTTTTCACACTTTTGCAGAAATTTAAAGCTGACTATGACTAAATGGATGATCAGTCTCGTACTTTTTTGGAGTTTGGGACAATTTGCCTATGCTCAAATGAATGAGATCGACTTTGTCGAATATACGCTCGACAATGGATTACACGTCATTCTTCACCAGGACCATGCGACTCCAATAGTGGTGGTTTCCGTCATGTATCACGTGGGATCCAAAAACGAGCGACCGGATCGTACCGGTTTTGCGCACTTCTTCGAACACCTCCTTTTCGAAGGATCCGAAAACATCGACCGGGGAGAATTCGACAAATACATCACCAACGCAGGGGGTGTCAACAACGCCTTCACGACACAGGACAAGACCTATTACTATGAGTTGCTTCCTTCTAATCAACTGGAATTGGGCTTGTGGCTGGAATCAGAACGGATGCTACATGCAAAAGTGGACATTACCGGTGTTGAAACACAACGAGAAGTTGTAAAAGAAGAACGCCGCCAACGCATCGACAATCAACCTTACGGGTCTATTATTGAAGAAACCGTTAAGCGGGCTTTTAAGGTACACCCCTATAAATGGTCTGTTATTGGATCAATGGATCATCTCAATTCGGCCGAAGAAGCGGATTACAAGCAGTTTTATGCGGATTTTTATACGCCCAATAATGCCGTCTTATCCATTGCCGGAGACATCGACATAGAAAAAACCAAATTACTTGTGCAGAAATATTTTGCGACGATACCTATCAAGAAGAAAGAAATCTACCGTCCCAATATTGTGGAACCCCCTCTCGAAGGTGAATTGATCGATACCGTTTTCGATAACATACAATTGCCTGCGGCAGTGTATACCTTTCGCATCCCTGCTCTCGGCACCGAAGACTACTATGCAGTCAGCATGTTGAACACATTGCTGTCAGGGGGAGAAAGTGCCAGGCTTCAAAAGGCTGTAGTGGATGAAAAACAATTGGCTGTTGCAGCCGGGAGTTTTCCTTTCGATTTGGAAGATCCGGGCATCGCCCTGGCCTTTGGTATTGCCAATGTTGGCGTTGACATTTCAGAGCTACAGGCTGCCATTGATGAAGAATTCGAAAAGGTCCAGGAAGACCTCATATCAGAGCGCGAATATCAAAAATTGAGAAACCAGGTGGAAAGCGAATTTGTGACGGCCAATGCTCGCATAGCGGGAATCGCTCAAAGCCTGGCCAACTACCATATGTATTACGGCGATGCCCACCTTATCAATAATGAATTGGAAAGATACCTCGCGGTGACGAGGGAAGATATCAGAAATGCTGCCCGGAAATATTTCAACAAGGACAACAGGGTAGTCCTTCACTACCTTCCTAAACCTACCAATCCATAAAATCA
>JBFKOL010000319.1:0-5003 GCA_041628815.1 Saprospiraceae bacterium
GAATGCATCGGCTTTCATGAAGAACCTCAATGCGCTGCCGTCTGTCCTGTAGACTGCTGTGTGCCCGATGAAAATCGCATAGAATCTGACGAAGTCCTGCTTTCAAGGAAAGAGCGGTTACACCTCTGATAAATAACTGCAAGGACCCGTGACTGGGTGCTTAGGAAAGAAAAACTATTTTTGGCAAATGCTCTGCAATGGAGGGTTCAAATACCCAACCATTTGTCATACTCCTCATCTCCCAAGAGAAGTCGCCGACGTCTCTTGGTGATAGAGAACCACTTGGTAATCTCTATAAAAAATCTCTTAATGCTGTTCATGGATTATAATTAAAATTAAACTCAGAGTTAAGACGTTTGAAATGCCGGAAATGTTGGTTTTGAAAGTGTTAAAATTTCAAAAACCAGCATTTTTTAACATTTTTAACACATTAAAGCTTATTGTAATATATAATCTTTTTGTTTACCCAGCAATTGTATTTTCATTTTTTTGGTAGAAAAATTTCTGCCATCATACACCTTGCCGAGCCTCCTCCATACTTTTCAATGATATTTAGAGGGCTGTGAACGATACGCGCATATTTTTCAATTTTATCGATTTGACTTGGCGTCAAACTTTTATAGGCACTTTCAGACATAACCAATAGATTATTTCCTGTAGCGTCACGAACTTCCAAAGCATTGCCCGCGAACTCAAGAATTTGCCATCTTGTAAGTGGTATGATATCCTTTCCGGTCTTATCAAGTGATTCAATCAGCATCTGTCTTTCCTGATTGTCTTCTATAGACTCCAGACAGATTAGGGCAAAATGAGTTCCCAAGGTCATAATGACATTGGTGTGATAATACGGTACATCGTCGTGATCCACAGCATGAAAAACCACTGTTCGATAATCGCGATCCTCTGCCCATTGTAAGAGCAGGTCGTGATGCGTCCGTTCGCTCAAACAAGCATATACCACTTTTTTGACCCTGTCCAATATCATACTTCCCGTACCTTCCAGAAAAACCAGTCGCTTCTCGAAGGGCAAATAGATTCGATTGACAAAAAAACCATATTGCCCGACCAGCATGTCTACGATGTCTTCCCGGCGCTCGTTCCTCCTGGCGGGAGAAAAGAGAGGATACAGTATCAAATCTCCTTCAGCGTGCGTGGTAAACCAGTTGTTAGGAAAAACAGCATCTGTTTTGAAGGGAATCGCGGTATCTTCCACAACCAGGACGGTGACCCCTTCATTTTTAAGAACTTCAGCAAATGCATCAAATTCCCGTCTTCCTGCTTCCTTTACCTCTTCTACCGTCAAAGTGCCGTCTTTTTCCTGGAAGGCATTGTCCTGGGCCGTCTCGGGATTGTATCCAAAATTAGCCGGACGCACCATCAGGATGGTATTTGTCGTTTGTCCGTCGTGTTTTTTATTGTTTCGTTTCATGATTCAATCCAGCTGCATTCAATTTCAGCCGGTGCGCCAATTCCTCTCCCAGGTAACCATCGATCAGATGATGAGCCAGGTAAATTACCGGCGTAAGCAAAACAGCCACTGTAAACTTGTAAATATAATTGACTAAACCAATTGCAAGAACCCTTACCATTTCCCAATCTGATCCTATGTAAAAAGCGATGATCAGTACGACAAAGCTGTCAATGAACTGGCTGACAAGTGTGGATCCTGTAGCACGCAACCACACTTTTTTCTCTCCTGTGACTTTTTTAATCCTGTGGAAAGTAAAAACATCGACAATTTGACCGATCAAAAAGGCAACCATGCTTCCTACAATGATCCATAGACCCTGTCCAAAAATCCTTCTAAAAGCCAGGTCCATATCAGCAAGGCCCGGACCTTCCCGGATAAAGCCGCTTTCAAACTGCCACCATTCGTTGGGCACCAGGGATATGGACATGTAGACCATGAGAAAAGCGTAAAAGATCAAGCCTACCGCCAGGTGAGAAAGCAACCTGACACCTTTCTCCCCAAAATATTCGTTGATAACATCCGTCATTACAAATACCACCGGCCAAAGCACCACTCCAGCCGTAAGGTTAAACCCAAGTCCTTCCACACCGAAAAAGGTCCAGTTAAATGGCTCAAAACCAAGGGTTTTCTCCAAAGAGAATATCTTTGCACCCACAAATTCTGCAATCAAGGCATTGGTGATAAAGAAACAACCAAGGATCAGAAACAATCGATTAACCTTGTTTTTGTAGAAATCGGCGATCAATTTTATGGTTTGAGCATTTATTAGTTATGCAATACGGTTTTCGAGACCAGTTACAAAATTGCAGAATTATAAGAAAGTCTCAAGGATTCGATAGACCTGAATCCTCCAGACACAGTAAATAAGACAATACAGATGGCAAAAATTCCCATCAACCTGCAAAAGGGCACGATTGAAAAAAAATACGAGGTAGGCACCATTGTAGGCATCGACCTTGGGACCACCAACAGCCTTATTGCCTATATTTCAGATGGCAATCCCGTAACAATCACCGATGAGGACGGTAAGAGCAGCCTTGTACCCTCAGTGATCCATATCGACCGCAGTGGAAAGATGACCGTTGGAAATGAGGCAAAATCGCATCTCGTAAGGGATCCCATGAGGACTTTGTATTCTGTTAAAAGATTGCTGGGCAAATCCTATGGCGATCTTTATTCACATAGAAATGCCTATGCATATAAAATCATTGACAACGATGAAGAATCGCTTGTCAAAATCCAGGTGGATGACCGGTTTTATTCTCCGGTAGAACTGTCCGCTGAAATACTCAAGCGACTTAAATCCATTGCTGAAAAACACCTTGACCAGGTCATTGAAAAAGCGGTCATTACCGTACCGGCCTATTTCAATGATTCTCAAAGACAAGCCACGCGAGATGCCGGTAAATTAGCCGGTCTTGACGTGTTGCGGATCATCAACGAGCCCACTGCAGCAGCGCTGGCATATGATATAGGTACTACAAGACAAGACGACAAGAAAGTGGCGGTTTACGATCTTGGAGGGGGGACATTCGATATTTCGATCCTGCAAATCCACGAAGGAATCTTCGAAGTGATGGCAACACATGGGGATACCTACCTGGGTGGCGATGATTTTGACCAGCTCATCGTAGACAAATGGAAAAACGATCAACCGGATTTATTCAAGACCCTGCATAAAAATAAGGCACTCCTTCAACGCATTCGCCTAGAAGCTGAAAGAGCAAAACGGACATTGACGAGCAATGACAGATTCGACACCGTGGTAGAAGGTACTGTATTACATCTGAACAGGTCAGAATTTGAAGCCCTGGTACGACCTTTGGTGGAGCGCACCATTGAATCCTGCCGTCGCTGCGTAAAAGATTCCGGATTGACCGTCAAAGATATCAACCATGTGATCATTGTAGGGGGATCAACCCGCATACCTCTTGTCAAGGCTATGGTTTCAGAATTTTTTGAGAAACCCGTCAACGACACCGTTGATCCGGATCAAACCGTCGCCCTTGGAGCAGCTGTCCAGGCTGATATCCTGGCCGGCAATCGAAGGGACATGCTTCTTCTGGATATCACTCCCCTATCATTGGGCATTGAGACAATAGGTGGCCTGATGGATACCATCATCCCGCGAAATGCCAAAATACCCACCAGTGCCGGTCGTCAATACACCACATCTATCGACGGCCAGACAAAATTGCGCATCTCAGTGTTCCAGGGAGAACGAGACCTGGTCAGCGACAACCGAAAGTTGGGTGAATTCATTCTACACAATATTCCACCAATGGCGGCAGGTATACCCAAAATCGACATTCACTTCATCATTGATGCTGACGGCATTTTAAAAGTCCGGGCCAAGGAATTGCGATCTAATGTGGAAACCGAAGTAGAAATTAAGTCTCAGTACGGAATCAGTGAAGAAGATATGGCCCGTATGCTCCAGGAATCCATAGCCAATGCCCAGAGGGATCGCGATCGAAGGGCCCTCATAGAGTCAAGGACGGAAGCGAAGAACCTCATCTTGCACACAAAGAAGTTCATTTCGCAGAACGGCGACTGGCTTAGCCAGGATGAAATCCGGCTGCTTGAAGCTCAGATTGATCACTTGAGACAAGCTGTCGATGGCACCGACAAGGACGCCATTCAGGAGGCCCTTGAAAAACTGAATACTTTGTCAAGGCCCCTTGCGGAAAAGGCCATGGATCACCACATTTCGGATGCATTGAAAGGAAAAAATGTGTAGTACCCATGAAAGGATTGCTGATAAGACCCATCACGCAGTTCGTTTCCAGGCAAGTCAGGAATGACGGTGCCCGGGCCATTGAGCACCAACGTAAAATATTTAAACAGATCATCGCAAAGGCCGTGGATACCGCTTTCGGCCAGGATCATGGATTTAAAGACATCTGTTCTCATTCGGATTACGCTTCGGCTGTGCCGGTAAGAGACTATGAAGGTCTTAGGGAGTATTTTGATGCCATCGCCATAGGAGAAAAGAATGTTACCTGGCCAGGTAAACCCGTGTACCTGGCTAAAACGTCAGGCACCACGTCTGGCGTCAAATACATTCCCATCACGCCCGATAGCCTGCCCAACCATATTAACACCGCGCGATCTGCTCTTTTCAACTATGCAAGCAAGGGTTCCAGGTCGAGGCTCTTCGACGGGAAAGTCATGTTCCTGTCGGGTTCGCCAATCCTTGAGACCAAAGGTGGAATAGCCGCCGGAAGACTCTCGGGAATCGTAAACCATGAAATCCCGGGTTGGCTAAAAGGCAATCAGTTGCCGACTTACCGGACCAACTGCATCGATGATTGGGAAAAGAAGGTCGAAGCAATAGTGGAAGAGACAAGAAATGCCGACCTCAGGCTCATCAGTGGAATACCACCATGGGTCCAGATGTACTTCGAGCGACTACTGGATCGAACGGGTAAAAAGACGGTTCTTGATGTATTTCCCAGGTTGCAGCTTTTTATGCATGGAGGTGTGAACTACGAACCCTACAGGTCAGCCCTCGAAGATCTTTTTGGCGCCC
>JBFKOL010000320.1:0-4991 GCA_041628815.1 Saprospiraceae bacterium
ATTCAAGTTAGAACTACTTACAGGAGGTGAATTCACAACCGCCGAGGGATATACTGAGGCAGACCTCGACAGAGAAGGTCATCCCAAAATTTCATTGAGCATGGGTTACGAGATTAACAATAACCCGTTGAGAAAAAACGGTAACTCTGGTCCTTTTTATGTCGTTGGTACCAGTGCCGTCCCCAAAGGTGATATTCGTAGTATTTTGGTCGACGCACAAATCAAGTTCAAGGGATTCAGCGCATTGTTTGAATACATCAACAGGGAGGCTGATGACGATTTTTTCATTGCAGGTAATGCGTTCAATTTTCAGTTGGGTAAATTGTTCATCAGCAATTTTGAAATCGCTGGTCGGTTTGCCAGGATCAAACTTGACAGTCAACAGGAAGTATGGACCGAAAGAAACTTAATTTTCAACCGATATTTCAGGAAACACGATTTCAAGATTCAGGCGGAATACAGACATTTAAACTTTGTTGGAGGCTCCCATCATACCTTGAGAATATTAGCCTCGGTTTTTATTTGATTTTCTTCCGGATCAGGTAGAAATAATGACGAGTTAACCACTTGTTAACACACGGTTAACTTTTAAAAGGGACTTTTGATGCAAAATGTAATAAGCAATGCACAAAATTCTCATTACCCTGGTTTTATTCCTTACAGCAGTAGCGGGTCACAGTCAGGTATCACCACACAAATTCGGCAAGGGAATACATGTGTATGGACAAGATTCCACCTTCCATCTACGCTTCGGATTCAGATTTCAAAACTTGCTCATTGCAGATTGGACAGCGGCTGATGGCAGTCTGGAAGATCCCGGTGTCAACGTTCTTGTAAGAAGATCCAGGTTAAAATTCGATGGCTTTGCATTTACACCAAAGTTAAAATACAAATTAGAAATTGGGCTTTCAAACAGAGATATAGGAGGGGGCGACGAACCAGAATACAACGATGCCTCACGATTGATATTGGATGCATTCATTACTTGGAATTTTGCAGGTAACTTCTCACTGAAATTCGGTCAGGCCAAACTTCCTGGAAATCGTGAAAGGGTAATTTCTTCGGGCAATCTGCAATTTGTCGATCGCTCGCGTCTCAATTCCCGCTACAACATAGATCGGGATATTGGATTTCAATTGCTCCACCATTTCAATCCTGGAGGAGGAAAATTCAGAATTAACGAAGTGTTTTCTGCCAGTCAAGGAGAAGGCAGAAATCTTACAGCTGGTAATATTGGTGGCATGGACTATACTTTTAGGGTTGAATTTTTACCCTTTGGAAGTTTCCAATCCAGCGGTGATTATGTTGGTTCGGCAATTAAAAAAGAAGATAAACCTAAATTTTCATTGGGTATAACTTATGACATCAATGACGGAGCCGTTAAAGAACGAGGGCAATTGGGCAACTTTATCCAAGACGATGCAGGGATATACTACGGCAAAACACTTCTGACATGGTTTGTAGATTTCATGTATAAACACCAAAACTTTTCCATGATGGGAGAGTTTGCACATAAAAAGACCAGTGATGGCTTTTCACAAATCTTTGATGCATCCAACAACCAGATAGGTACTTTTTTTACAGGATCCGGTTTGAGTCTTCAAGCAGGATACATGCTCAAAAACAACTGGGAAGTTGGGGCGCGGTATACAACTCTTTCTCCTGATGAGTCTGTAGCTGATAATGAGACTGAATACACCGTGGGCATTTCCAAATACATCTCAGAGCACAAACTGAAAGTTCAGACAGATCTTACTTATCGCGACAATGAGTTCTCGAATGACAAGCTGTCGTACAGGTTACAATTTGATATTCATTTCTAATTCGAATCCTATTCAATCATAACATTATGAAAAGAACTAATAGCACCATTATTCTCGGCATTTTCACGGTAATCTTAATACTCTCTTGTGGCCAACAAAAGACCGGAGGTGACACTGGCAAATCACTCAGTGGAAATATTCGTATCGACGGATCGAGTACGGTCTACCCTATTTCCGAGGCAGTTGCAGAAGAGTTCCGCATCGTCCAAAAGGATGTCCGGGTAACTATTGGAGTTTCAGGTACTGGCGGCGGCTTTAAAAAATTTGCCCGTGGCGAGACAGACATTTCCGATGCTTCACGGCCCATCAAGCAAAGCGAAGCTGATGCCTGCGCTGCTAACAACATAGGCTATATCGAGTTGCCCGTGGCCTACGATGGGCTGGCAGTAGTCGTCAACCCTCAAAATGATTGGGTATCACATTTGACAACTGAAGAATTGAAGCGAATCTGGGAACCCGCAGCACAAGGGAAAATCACCAACTGGTCGCAAATCAGGCCAGGTTTCCCCAATGAAAAACTCTCTCTAATGGGTCCTGGGACAGCCTCCGGTACGTTCGATTATTTTACCGAAGCCATTGTGGGAGAAAGTGGCAGCAGTAGAGGGGATTTTATGCCTTCAGAGGATGACCACGTGTTGGTACAAGGTGTGGCGGGAGACAAAGGAGCGATCGGTTTTTTTGGTCTGGCTTACTTTGAGGAGAACAAAGACAAACTCAAATTGGTGTCAGTCGACAATGGTTCAGGACCCGTGAGTCCATCTCTTGAAACGGTTAAAAATGGCACATATGAACCACTTGCCAGGCCTGTTTTCATTTACGTAAGCAGTGAAGCAGTACAAAAACCTGAGGTAGTCACTTTTGTGAATTTTTATCTCGATGAAGCCGGTTCATTAGTCTCAGATGTGGGATATATTCCATTACCAGATGAAGACTATCGTGAAATCAAGAACCGATTTGCTGAATTTGTCAATCAACACAAGTGAGAGACTCAAAAGAATTTACATTTAATGAATTAACAAACCACATCGCGGTTGCTATCGGATGTGGTTTTTGCTTGAACATATCATATGAGTTCTGTTAAGGAGAAAGCCATTGAAGGTGTATTGCAGGCTTCAGCGCTGATCACCATTTTTACGACGGCGGGTATTATTTGGGTTCTATTTTCTCAGTCACTGGTCTTCTTCAAGGATGTCAGTATTCTGGAGTTTTTAACAAGTACCGAATGGACACCCCTCTTTTCCCAGAAGTCATACGGAATATTACCATTGTTGTCAGGCACGCTCTTAACGACGTTGATAGCGATTGGTGTCGCTTTACCAATAGGCTTGGTCATAGCCATCTATCTTAGTGAATATGCCAACAAGCGGTTTCGAAGCATCATCAAACCACTACTCGAAGTGCTGGCTGCAGTTCCGACTGTCGTATATGGTTTTTTCGCTTTAACCATAGTAACCCCCTTTTTGAAATTGATATTTCCATCTATTGCCAGCTTCAACGCTCTTTCTGCAGGTCTGGTGATGGGAATTATGATTATCCCAATGGTTTCCTCATTAAGTGAAGACGCAATGTTTGCCGTTCCCAAATCTCTGAGGGATGCATCCTACGGAATGGGTGCCACCAAGTTTCAAACTGCGTTCAAAGTATTGGTGCCGGCGGCATCATCAGGTATCATTGTATCAGTCATTCTCGCCGTTTCACGCGCCATTGGCGAGACCATGATCGTGGCCATTGCCGCCGGTCAACAACCCAATATGACGATTAATCCGTTAGAAACTGTTGAAACCATTACTGCCTACATCGTTCAGGTTAGTCTCGGTGATGTTCCACATGGATCTGTCGAATACCGAACCATTTTTGCGGCTGGCCTGAGCTTATTCATATTTACTTTTTTGCTGAACAATGTCAGTTTTTATATACGGAAGAAATACCAGGAGCGCTATGAATAAAAGGATGATCAATCGACTGAAGGATCAGTCCTTCAAGTATTTCGGAATATTTTGTACGGTAATCGGTATTGTTTTGCTGGCAATATTTGTAGGAAGCATTTTGTCTGACGGCATTGCCAGAATTGACTTTGATTTTCTTACAAGCCTGCCATCCAGGAAAGCCGAAAGAGCAGGAATATTAACTGCATGGACTGGTTCTCTCTGGATATTTGTTCTGACCGCGGTCATCTCCATTCCCTTAGGTGTGGCAGCCGGGCTGTACCTGGAAGAATATGCCAAGAAGAACCGTTTGAATGAATTTATAGAAATGAATATTTCCAATCTTGCCGGCGTACCTTCTGTCATTTATGGTATTCTGGGTCTTGAAATTTTCGTCCGTACGCTTCGTTTTGGTGGCAGTCTCCTGGCTGGTGCCTGTACATTGGCTCTTTTAATATTACCCATTATCATCGTTGCGACTCGAGAAGCAGTAAAAGCGGTTCCCAATTCCATAAGGGAAGCTGCTTATGGTTTGGGTGCCAGCAAATGGCAGACAACGAGCATGCAGGTTCTACCGGCTGCAGCAGGAGGCATCTCAACGGGAATCATTTTGGCCTTGTCGAGATGTATCGGAGAAACGGCTCCTCTGATTGTAATAGGTGCATTGGCTTATGTTCCCTTCGTGGCGACCAGTCCGATGGATGAGTTCACCGTCTTGCCGATGCAGATATTCAACTGGACTTCGCGACCTGATGAAGCATTCCTCATTAATGCGGCAGCTGGTATTATCATACTTTTATCGATCACATTTCTTTTAAATGGAATTGCCGTATTCTTGAGGTATCGATGGCAAAAAAAGATTTCATGGTAAAAATATTAGCATTAATTGCCTGTGACAAACATTGAAAAACTTTCGACGGACAAATACCTGACAGCCCAGGCTGATATCATTGGTAGCGATGAAGATCTGGAAGACATCCACCCTTCCGGATACATCATCCACACGGAGAACGCACATGTTCATTACGGAGAGACCCACGCCATTCAAGGTATCACCATGGGTATCAAACCTAATTCAGTTACAGCCTTCATCGGTCCTTCGGGATGTGGAAAAAGTACTTTTCTTCGTCTTTTCAACAGAATGAATGATTATATCGAAAATTTTAGGATGGAAGGGATTGTAAAAGTGGCTGGAAAGGACATTTACGGTGAAAAGATTCATGTCGAGGATTTGAGAAAAATG
>JBFKOL010000321.1:0-4974 GCA_041628815.1 Saprospiraceae bacterium
AGGAGGATAGTCAAACAATCCTCGACCTTGAAGTTGGTATCTTCTGAAAGAATTAGCTATTATTACGAAGCTGAACTAATATAGTATAGGATGTTAATTGGTGTTGTCGTTTGTTTTATTCTCGGATATCTCATCATTGTTTTTGAACACCCTCTCAAGCTTGACAAGACGGTACCTGCTCTACTGATGGGAGCGATGTGCTGGGCGTTGATATCTGTGGGACACCTCGAAGTATTTGATCATCACGGACACGGGCTTGACCATGGGGAAGGAGACTATTACAGCTGGATGGGCAATGTATTGCTGCATCATGTCGGGAAAACAGCGGAAATCCTGATTTTCCTAATCGGCGCCATGACGATCGTGGAATTGATCGATTTGCACATGGGCTTTTCAGTAATTACAGATAAAGTGAAGACCACCAGTAAGCGGAAAATGTTGTGGATCATTTGTATTCTTTCGTTTTTCCTTTCGGCTACACTTGACAACCTGGCTTCGACGATCGTTCTCGTATCCCTGTTGCGGAGGTTGGTTCCGGACAAACATGAACGGCTTTGGTTTGTTTGCATCGGGGTTATCGGTGCCAATGCAGGAGGAGCTTGGTCACCAATAGGCGATGTCACCACGACCATGCTGTGGATTGGCAACAAGGTTTCTACCCTGGGACTTATATCCCATCTTGTAATACCATCCATTGTATGTATTCTTATACCAGCGGTTGTTGCAATGTATCTCAAACCGTTCAAGGGGAATATCGATCTGAGCAATCGATTTTCGGATGTCGAAAAAGACCGCAAAAAAGTACTCAGCAGCAATGTAATGCTGTATGTCGGTATCGGTGGCCTCATCTCAGTACCTATCTTCAAAGCTATCACCCATATGCCGCCCTATATGGGCATGATGCTCGCACTTGGCGTGGTATGGCTTGTTTCAGAATACATTCATCCCGAAGAAGATTTCACGGAAGAAAGAAAGCATTTGTATTCTGCTCATACCGCCTTGTCCCGAATCGAAATGTCAAGCATTCTTTTCTTCCTTGGAATTCTAATGGCCGTGGCATCACTCGAATCATTGGGTCTGCTTCAAAACATAGCCGAATACCTGGACAGGACCATCCCGTCCAAAGAGGTGGTAATTACCATTCTTGGCGTGCTGTCCGCCATTATTGACAACGTCCCACTTGTAGCAGCATCCATGGGTATGTATTCCGTTCCCTTAGATGATCCTCTCTGGCATTCAATCGCTTTGGCTGCCGGCACAGGAGGAAGTATGCTGATTATTGGTTCCGCTGCTGGTGTAGCAGCCATGGGCATGGAACGCATTGATTTTATATGGTATTTAAAGAATGTAGCCTGGCTCGCCGCCATTGGCTTTGCAGGTGGTTTGTTAACGCTCTTTGGTATGTTCCGTCTATTTTGGTAAAATGTTCAAAAGCGTAAATTACGACCCTTATTTTCCATAAAATACATTCATTATTCAAGTCAGGGTCCGTCAGTGTAGACCCTACAACCAATCAACCCGAACTATGAAAAGATCTCTTTATTTGATCGCACTTTTATTCGCCTTTTTATGGTCTTCCCCCACGGAAGCTCAGGAAAACACTATTGAGAAGTACTACAAATCGCTTGAATGGCGGTCCATAGGACCTTATAGAGGCGGAAGATCTTGTGCGGTGGCAGGCGTTCCCGGTCAACCAAACCTATTTTATTTCGGTGCCACCGGTGGCGGGATCTGGCGCACAAAAGACGGTGGACGATCCTGGAAAAACATATCCGATGGATACTTTGGAGGATCTATTGGATCCATAGCCGTCAGCGAATCCGATCCCAATGTAATCTATGTTGGAGGTGGAGAAAAAACGGTACGAGGGAATGTCTCTTCTGGATATGGCTTGTGGAAAACCGAAGACGCGGGCCGCACATGGAAAAGCATTGGCCTAAATGAGTCCAGGCATGTCAGCAGAATCCGCATTCATCCCAAAGATCACAATACGGTTTTTGCCGCGGTCATGGGTAATCTTTATGCTCCCAATTCGCAAAGAGGTGTTTTTAAGAGTACCGATGGTGGGACCACTTGGAAAAAAACCTTGTTTATCAATGACGAGGTGGGTGTGGTTGATCTCTGCCTGGACCCCACCAATCCACGCATTATGTACGCTACCTCATGGCGCGTTAAACGAACACCCTACAGCCTTGAAAGTGGCGGAGAGGGATCGGGACTTTGGAAAAGCACAGATTCAGGAGAGACATGGACAGAAATTACGCGTAACGAAGGTCTTCCAAAGGGTATATGGGGAATCGCAGGTGTCGCTGTTTCCCCTTTAAACGGTGACAGGGTGTGGGCAATCATCGAAAATGCTGAAGGAGGTGTTTATCGTTCTGATGATGGCGGAAAGTCCTGGCAAAAAACCAACAGCAGCAGGTCGCTGAGACAAAGAGCATGGTATTATACGAGGATCTATGCAGACACGCATGACGAAGACGTGGTCTACGTCGTCAATGTTGCATACCACAAGTCTAGCGATGGCGGAAGGAATTTTGAAGCCTACCGAGCTCCACATGGAGACCATCACGACCTATGGATTGCTCCTGAAGATCCCGACAGGATGATTATTGGTGACGATGGTGGCGCCCAGGTGACCTATGACGGTGGCGAGACATGGTCGACTTACCACAATCAGCCTACCGCCCAATTCTACCGGGTCACTACAGACAATGCCTTTCCCTATCGCATCTACGCCGCCCAGCAGGATAACAGTACCATAAGAATTGCGCACAGGACATCGGGCAGATCCATCGATGAAGACGATTGGGAATCCACCGCAGGTGGTGAATCTGCACACATTGCCCCGGATCCTGAAAACCCGGATATCGTCTATGGAGGTAGCTATGGAGGATTTCTTACAAGAGTGGACCACGATCTAAACACTGTCAGAGCCATCAATGTCTGGCCTGACAACCCAATGGGTTATGGTGCTGAAGGAATGAGATATCGATTCCAATGGAATTTTCCGATCTTCTTCTCACAACACGATCCGGATAAATTATACACAGCATCCAACCATCTTCATCTGTCCACCGACGAAGGACAAAGCTGGTCCATCGTCAGTCCCGATCTTACTCGCAACGAAGCTGAAAAACTGGGTCCTTCAGGTGGTCCGATTACCAAAGACAACACGGGAGTGGAGTATTATGCGACCATCTTTGCAGCCCAGGAATCGCCCCTGAGAGAAGGACTCATTTGGGTCGGATCGGACGACGGACTTATTCACGTCACAAGGGATGGCGGAATGAATTGGGAAAATGTTACTCCTTCTTCGATGCCCAAATACCTGATGATCAATAGCGTTGAGCCGGATCCCCAGGACGAAGCGACCTGTTATATCGCAGGTACACTCTACAAAACGGGTGATTTCGCCCCGTATATCTACAAAACCAGTGATTACGGACAGACCTGGACCAAGCTTGTCAATGGAATAGCCGATGAACACTTCTCCCGTGTCGTGCGGGCCGATCCCCAAAAAGATGGCTTACTGTATGCAGGAACAGAATCGGGTATGTACATAAGTTTTAATGACGGCCAGAAATGGCATCCGTTCCAAATGAACCTTCCTGTCGTCCCTATTACAGATCTGACGATTAAGGACAACAATCTAATCGCTGCAACCCAAGGCAGAAGTTTATGGATCATCGATGATCTCAGTGTTATCCACCAGGCCACGGAAGTCAGCTCAACGGGAAACCAACTCTTTCAACCATTGCCGGCGTATCGTTATGGAGGCGGTCAAAACAGGAACGTCACAGGTGCCGGAATGAACCACCCCTCCGGCGTAATGGTTCATTATTATCTTGAATCCTATAGTGACAAGGATACAGTCGAGATCCAACTGATGGACGCACAAGGAAATCAAATCGAGGCGTATTCCACGTATGCCAAGGAAAGGAACCTGAAACTTGATGACCTGAAACCAGGTGCCAACTTATTTGTATGGAATATGCGCTATCCCGATGCCAAAAGGTTTGATGGCATGATATTTTGGGCCGGTTCGCTATCAGGACCTCGTGCAGTGCCAGGAGATTATTCCGTGACACTGACCCATAACGGAGAAGTGCTTGAATCACCTTTTACCATTGTACCGGATCCAAGGCTTGATTTGGATAGGGACGACTTCCAAACCCAGTTTGACTTTATCCGAGAAGTCAATGACAAAGTCACCGAAGCCCATGAAGCCATCATCGAGATTCGCGAATTGAAAGAACAACTGAAAAAGTATAAAACGCTTCTCAATGCCCATGATGATGTCAAAGCTGAAATCTCAAGGATTGATTCTGTCATCAATAAGGTGGAAAATGCCCTTTACCAGACTAAGAACCAAAGCCGCCAGGATCCTTTGAATTTTCCGATCAAACTGACCAACAAGCTGGCACATTTGAACAGTCTCACGAATAGGGGAGATTTTCCGCCTACAGACCAGGCCATAGCCGTAAAAAATGAGCTCAGTGAAAAAATAGATGAGGAGTTGTCCGATTACTACACGATTCGAGATGCCGATATTCCAGCATTGAATCAGATGATCAGGGAAAAAGAGGCCGACTATATTTTGATAAAGAAAGATTGACCATTTTCCAGGTGTCCGGTGAGTACACCCGGTGGAAACAAGATTAAAGGATTCTGACCCATGCAAGGACAAGTTGCCCTGGTCACCGGAGTATCAAATGCCAAGGGTATCGGCATTGCAATATGTAAAGAGTTAGCCAGGGAGGGTTTTGATGTTTTCTTTACTTATTGGAATAATGCTCCTACCGAAAAAAGCTCTCTCCAAAGTCTCATTGATTCCTTGAAGTCAATTGCCACAAGGGCAGACTTTATTCTTTGTGACCTGAGCAAACGAGGGGTTGCCAAAGCGATCTTTGATAAATGTGAGGCCTCAATGGGAAAAGTAAGTGTCCTTGTCAACAATGCCGCACACAGTGC
>JBFKOL010000322.1:0-4972 GCA_041628815.1 Saprospiraceae bacterium
ATGGTATACTTTTTAACAAGGACGAATCAAAGTTTCTCACATGGAGTGAGGATGGTATCCTTCAGTGTTGGAATACCCAAACAGGTGATCAAAATCCTCTCATTATGAATCATTCTCCTGGAACAAGATCTCTTGGGTTTCAATCGATCAATTCTCAACATAGTCCATTATTTAATCACGATGAAACAAAAATATTATCGTGGACTAAATCCGACATTATTGAATGGGATGTTTCAACCAATCAAAGACGACTTATAAAACAAAAAGCTTTGGATGATCTTAAAGGTGCCAGCTTCACGGGGAAGGCAGATTATTTTCTTCTTTGGAATGGAGAAGAAGCAATTCTATGGGACATAGTTGACAACCATCAAGTTGGTGAATTAAAGAGGCATCAATCTTTAATGTTCGGTCCTCCTTTTGATAAATCTCTAAATCAATTTCTTACATGGGAGAAGAACCACATGAAAATATGGAACGTAACCTCTGGTAACAAAGTCCAGGATATCCACACCAATGTGGAAATTATCGGAGCATGCTTTGATCAAAGCAGTAACGCAATTCTATACTGGGGAGAAGGAGGTATTGGGTACTACTATTTAGATAATAATCGTGAAGTCACATTTGGCAAACAAGATGAGATATTTAATCGGGCCGTTCTAGATGCATCGGGGTTGTTTCTTTGTGGTTCAGGAAATGGCTTTTACAAATTGTGGAACCTGAAATCTGGTGATTTAATAGCTTCATACAAAATTGATGTAGATTCAACAGTATTCGCCACGTTTATTGATGATGGGGACAAGGTGCTTTTACAGTCTTCAAGTGGAGATCTGTTAATCTGGGACAACCTCATTGGAAATCATATTAGGTTATTACAACTTGAAATGAATTTAAATGTTAGTGGGGTTACATGGACCGATGATTATATATTGACCTTGAACACCTCAGGTTATTCACAACTGTGGCCTTTGAACATTGAAAAGGAGCTTGCACTCATTAAATCCAAAAAAACCAATCAAAAAAAATCGGATCTAAGGGGACAACTTAAGACATTCAGCGACGGACACACAGAACTGCGAACTTTCGACAAGAAATCAGAACAATCTTTAGGTCCTCCTATCTTCGACAAAGAAACAATATTAGGTGCTGCATATGATTCTAAACATACTTTGGTAGCCACCCGAAAATCCAAGACTGTCTCCTTCTGGGATGTCATTACCGGTTTACCACTAAACCGATCTATTGAAAATGATAGGCAAATCGATTCTATTTCATTTAATGGTGATGATTCGCGATTGATAATATGGGATCAAGACCATTTAAATTATTATCAGATACCAATTGACAGAGATATGCCATTGGAACTGTATAAAATTCAGATACAAGCAATGACCAAATCAAGACTGAACAGCGCTAGCTTAACTATAGAAAGGATTCCTGATGATGAATTCAATATCATTTTCAATAAATGGATAAAAAAGGCCTCCATACATAGAAATGAATGCAATTATTCCAATTACAACATTTATAGACAGTATCTCATGAAACAAAAATAAATTTGAATGTTCTAAAATCATTCTATTCGATAACATTTTGCCAAAGGTCTGTAGAGCCTCCTTTGTTCTTAAGCAACCCGACAACTGACAACTCTCGACCGACAAGCCACATATGACTTCACCGAGTTTCGCACTCAGGCAAGCCATGAATAACTTCACTTAGTTCGCAGTCATGGCACGCTTGCCCTCCACGACCTACATCATCTACAAGAACCCTAACCCTAAAGGGCAAGGAAATAAAATACCCCAGAATTTATCGTCAGCAAGTGATTTGACCAAACTATATCTCAATCCTCAACCTTGCAACTTTGTAACTTAGCATCTCTGCAACATTGCAACCCATGAATGACTTCGCTTCGCTGCGCATTCAGGGCAGGCCCGAAAACCCGACAACTTCCATGATCACCCACCTCCACACCACCCTTCTCACCTTCTCGATCATCACGATAATCATCTGTTCCTGCGGACCGAAAACCCCAGAAAACAGGCTGCATAATCCCACCATCTCCGAAATCGACAATGCCCTCTTCAAACAAGACCCGCACTGGCGCGGGGCCGACGGTGCCAAAACCATAGACCTCAAAGATGGCAGGATCCTATGGCTTTTCAGTGATACCTTCATCGACCAGGACGGTACGGGAAAACGATCCAATGCTCGTTTCATGATTCGCAACAGTATTGCCATACAGGAAGAAGCACATCTCGATGCTCCCATGAAGTTTTACTATGGCGGCAACCCAGGAGAGCCCGCTGATTTCTTTCCTGACGAAGGTGACGAATGGTACTGGACGGGACACGGGGCTGTCCTCGACAGCGCACTGGTTGTATTTTTATTCAGGGTGCATGCGACAGACACCGGTCTCGGTTTCGAGGTGGTGGGATGGGACATCGTCCTCATCAATAATCCCGGTGACCCTCCCGACGAATGGAACAAAACATACATCCGCGGACCCGACACCCATGGGATTATCGCCGGTTCGTCGACCGTCCTCACCCGTGGCGATACCCTCTACACATTTGGTGTCCAGGAACCCGATACGCACGACACCTATCTGTTGCGAATATCAAAAGACCAACTGCTCACCGGCGACTGGTCAGGTCTCGAGTGGTGGGTGGAGGGCGAATGGACCAGGGAAATGACCGAAGCGCCACTTTCCTCGGCATTGTTTACCGGTATCACTGAATTCTCCGTCCACTACGACAGCCTGTTGCACACCTATGTCCAGGTACAGACCTTCGGATTCGGTGAGGCCGACCTGGGTTACCGGACAGCCCCTCGCCTCGAAGGCCCATGGTCCGGACCGGTACGATTCTACAAACCGTCGGTAATCGTACCCGGCCAGATGGTCTATACGGCCTATGTCCACCCCGCGCTTTCCCGCCACGGAGAATGGGTGATCACCTACAATACGAATCACCCGGATTTCGATGTTCTGATGTCCAATGAGGAGATCTATTTTCCAAAGATCGTAAGGGCTGTTTTCAGGTGATTGGGAGATCGTGGGCGAATGAGGGATCTCCATTCAATGTAAAATGACGTCACGATCAATTTCAAAATACTGCATGCTTTCTCTTATTGCTTCAACCCGCGGTTCCTGCTATTACGGTTTGAAAATGGGATCTACCTCTTTGGCAATACTGGCCAACTCTTGTGCTCTTTTATGCTTGCCTACGGGAACATAGGTTGTAACGACGGTACAGATGCAATAATCCGTAGGTATCCGCACCAGGAATTGACTCGTTAATTGAAATCCAAGCCATTTCTATCGCTATGCGCATTTTTGGATGTACCAAGATATCTTGGTTAATCTGGATCTCTTATTTTATGATCAGTGATTTGAGTCGATTATAGATTTGCGCTAAGCATATGAATTATCATTGGTTTCGTGCAGGACAAGGGACAAAGCCGATACGGGCAAGTCCTTTTTTGAGATCGTATTGGTGTTAAGATCAACCTTCGAAGGGCTAGTTTGCCGTATTCTATGACTTGGAGCTTCTTATCATCTTTAGCGCATGCTCACCTTCCTCAGGAAAATAAGACGATCATGGACTGAATCAGGTTCAGCAAGAAAGCCTGCCTCGCCAGTCTCCGGCAGCCAAACCCTCGGCGCTACGCCATCCTCATGCCGCCAAAGTTGGCTCCAGCGGAGGGGCAAAGCTGCGACCGACGGCGTATGCCAACGGGACGCAGGGAGGTTATTTGTAACGCTTTTACAAGGAGTCCTGACATGTAAAGGGATTCGAAATTCTTGTCTCGATATCGAGGAAATGAGATTGTCGGGAAGATCAAATTCCTCTTTCTTACCTATATTGACGGTCGCTGCACGATGTCAGCACCATGAAGTCTATGCTTACAGTACTGAGGAAAATAAGAAGGTCATTGATTGAATCAGACTCAACTCGCAGCTACTTGCTCTACGCTATCGGTGAAATAAGTCTTGTAGTAATGAGCATCCTCATTGCCTTACAGATCAACAACTGGCAAAATGATCGAAATATAAGGAAGTTAGAAATTGCTACCCTCGGTGAGATTCAACTTGCCCTGATCCAGGATACAGCCAAGATTAATCAAAACCTGGCAGAGCATAGTTTCAAGGTATCCAATACCAAGAAATTACTGGATCACATGAACGCAGGAGCACCCTATGAGCCCTCCTTAGATGTACTCTTCTCTATAGCATACCGACCTTTTTTTGGGTACAACTACAATATTGCAGTTTACGATCTGGTCAAAGAACGAGGAACCGATATTATCAGTAATAAAAATTTGAGAAGGAATATCGGAGTGTATTATTCTCAAGATCACTCAACGATACGCTATTGGCTCCAAAAACTAAGTGAAATTCACCTGAGCGAATCAAAAAGAATCTATCCTTTTTTTGTCGCCCTTCAGGAACCTGGTAAGAGTCTCCGGATGCAACCTTTAGACTATGATTCTGTCAGGAAACGAAAAGACATCACCAATGCAATATATCATTTCAGGTCCTTAAATGTCGCTGTGTCTAATTATTTGGGGAATTTCAAAAGGAGTACGGAGGATCTATTGATAGAGGTAGAAAACGAACTCGACAACCTGAAATAGTCATTTATAGGATATTGTATTTGCCCGTACTTCAATGGTTCAAAGTACCTCAAAAGCACAAAGATTTTGCGGACAAAGCAAGTCCGTTGTGTCCACGGTGCTTGCCCTGAACAAGGTGATTTAACTGTTCAGTCAAAGGTAGACACGGAATAATTCATGATTATGAATTATAAATTGGTTATCTGCCTTTCTGGTAGCCCATGTTAATTTGTCCAAAATACATTGGACAAACAAAACCAACCCGCAACCAATCTCAATCTTCTCCGCAAAATCCCTAACCCTAAAGGGCATGGGATATGAGATATGCGATACCCGCCTGCCGGGCGGGCAGGTGTGA
>JBFKOL010000323.1:0-4961 GCA_041628815.1 Saprospiraceae bacterium
AGTATTGATCAGCAATCACGACGGACGCGGCAATGCGATCATCATACCGGGGATTCCTCCTGCTCCGGCCAAGTACGATGGTCAGTTCATCCAGATGGATGTACTGGAAGTGACACCTCTAAGGAATCTTAAGTAGGAAGGCTGGGGTATTGACAGATCGGATATCATGGACGGAATAAGGTCATTGTGACCAATGTGCCGTCCATGATCTTCGTGATGATTTTTACATCCAATAATTTGAATAATAACCGACGGATCTTTCTATTTTAAACATCAAATCACTTCAATATGGAACAAACCAACTGGTGGCTGATCCCAGCCGTAGCATTCATACCCCTAATAGTCGGATTTATTTGGTACCATCCTGCCGTCTTTGGCAAACCATGGATGCAATCCGCCGAGATCAGTGAAGAACGTGCGCAGTCCGGGAATATGGTAAAGATTTTTGCGCTCACCTACCTGTTCAGCTTTTTTGCGGCCTATCTACTCGCCCTATTTGCCATCCACCAGACATCGATCTACCAGCTGTTGATGGGTGATGCGAGTCTGGCCAATGCGGATCAGATCATCAATGATTTCATGATTGAATACGGAGACCGCCACAGGTCTTTTAGTCACGGGGCTTTGCATGGATTTGAGCTGGCATTGTTAACGGGTCTGTCATTTATAGGTATACCGGCGATGTTCGAAAGGCGACCCTTCAAGTACACGATGATTCACACAGGTTTCTGGATAATTAGTTTTGTGTTAATGGGCGGGATCCTTTGTGCAGGATTCTGATGATAGGGCACCAGAGAAAAAACTTCTCCAATTTTCTCACTATCTTTTCATCGCATGCTGCTAGGATGTAGTCGTATGCATTGCAGTTATTAAATCAATAAAAATCAAACAACCATGAGAGCCTCTTTTATCTTTTTAGTCATCGCATTACTCCTTTCCAGTTGTGCGCCATGCGATTGCAAACTGGGTGAAGCCAATGTAACCTTAGTCCAATCCATGTATGATGCTTTTGCCGAAGGGAATGTAGAAGGTGTCGTTGCACAACTATCTCCTGAAGTCCAATGGAATGAAGCGGAGAATTATATTTATGCCGACGGTAATCCGTATGTAGGCCCCGATGCAGTCGTTCAGGGTGTATTTGCACCTATCGGAGAGGACTGGGAGTATTGGAATCTGGAGAATAAAGAGATCAAACCCGTGGGTGGAACAAATGTCCTCGTCACTGGTCGTTATCAAGCAAAACATAAAACCTCCGGTAAAGTGTTGGATGCCCAATTCGCGCATGTTTGGACGCTCCAGGACGGTAAGGCAACACACTTTCAGCAATACACGGACACCAAGCAGGCTGCAGAAGTGGTTATAGCCGATGCCGAAGAAATGAGCTCTGAGGAGGAATAATACCACCATCTGAGGGTGTAGATCATGCACTTGGGGTACAACCAGGACATCTTCGCAACACTATTAATGGTCGTTCGCGAAATTTGTGATAGGACAGCGAATAAGCACTAGTTCTTGACAATTGAATGCACAGACGAATCTGTGTTGTTAACATCTGTTATCCGTATAAAATAAATACCACTTCCCAAAGTACTTATATTGAATTGTACTGGGCTTGCCGTATCTGTAAAGGATTGAACGACCTGTCCTCCCATGTTTAGAATCTCCATCGAATAATCGGTAAAATCACCTTCAATGGTCAGTATGCCATCGACAGGATTGGGATAGAGTTTGATACCTTCTGACGTCAGTTCGTATTTGGCTGAGGTCACAAGACCCTGAAATTCATAGGCGCCAATGTCAAATGCTGATCCCGAAGGTCGTTCGTTTTGATCGTAGTCCTGGCTCACTACCGCCGAAACCAAAGCACCATTTCCACCATCTTGAGCCAGAGATGTCGACAGGATGTGAAAATCGTTGCCAGGATAATCCATAAACAGGTCTTGCAGTGGTGCAGTGATAAGTGAATGTTCATCCAGTCCCAAGGTTTGCCATTCTGATAAAGTGATGGTCACCCCGTCACCCATATTGCTCATCTTGTCGCTGACAATGTTGTAATTGCTGGAAAGATTCTCCGTGGACACACATGAAATACTCCCACGCCAGGCATGCAGGTTGATGATGATGTTGTTGAAGACCTCTGTGTTCTGATTGGCACCAGGAGTCATAAGGATACCCCATCTTCCGTCATCGGGTACAAGGACCGTATTGTTGTAGATTTTGGCACCTGAAGTGACTACGGCACCGTCCTGCTGGAACAAAGCGATACCCTGTCCAAAGTGATTGTTGACGATGATGTTGTTATAAATGACCGGATCTTTCACCCCATCCATATTGATGCCTGCGGCAAGGTTGTTGTCGTGAATATAATTGCCGTAGACCCGGGCATCGCTGATGATCCCGTCGCCACCGGCTGATAAGTCACCATTTAGGTGAATGCCAATGTTGTTGTTGCCAAAACATTCGTTGTAGCGGATGATAGGGCGGTCCGAACTGTTAGATACATAGATGCCGTGTTCGTCGATGGAATTCGAACAGACATTGTATTCGATTAAGATATCGTCCGTAAAAGCGGTAAATATGCCGCGTTCAAAATTGTTGTCACAACGGTTGTTTCTTACGATACAATGATTGGCAAGAGCGAGTCGGATACCATTCCTGGGTTGGTCTATAACCTCAAACCCATCTATAATCACGTAATTGGCATTTTCGATATTGATTCCATCATTGGTGAGGCAGGGCGCATTGATCACCGCATTTGTGCCTATGGTTTTAAAAACGATAGATAAGGACGCGGTCCCGCCTGACCAGAGTGCAAAACCGGTATAAGTTCCGTCTTCAACAAGTACGCTGTCTCCTGGAATCACCAGATCGGCAGCGTGCTGCAAAGACTGAAATGCGGCAGATAGGCTCAACCCGTCATTCATATCATTACCCGAATTAGATACGTAGTAGGTTGCCGCCAGACATGGTAGCACCTTGAACATAAATGGAAACACCCATAACACCATGTACCGCATAGGTCAAAGCCATTAGGAGATGTCAAGTTATTAAGATGGTTTTACAATCGATTTGGGGTTTATACCCTTTTGCCAGGATAACGAATTAATTTCTTCACTCATCGAAATGAATCATGATCCTCTATTGTTCTTAGGGATGAAAGGGGTCGTTAATCTGAAACCAAAGGCCACATTGCAGACCATGATAGCCTGTTTTATAACGCGGTTCAAATTTTTATCCTAAGCCTGGTTTTCTTACATATAGGCTGTGCTACCACCCGGATGCCAAAAAGTGATGAATTAGTGGCTACACGAAAGGTCGAACGTTCGGATACCCCTCCACCACCAGGCCAAACGCTTTTGGACTATTTAGAACGGCGCCCCGGGGTAAACATCAACACCCGTGCCACGCCATCGATGGTGACCGTTCGCGGGGACATTCCTCTTTTCGTCGTCGATGGTTTAGCGGTAGGTAAATCCTATGCCTCGGCAGCCCACGCCATCAATGTACTCAATATCTGTTCAGTTGAACTCCTGCAGGGTTGGTCCCAGACCATCATCTACGGCAAAGAAGCCGTTGATGGGGTAATTGTGATTAAGACCTTTGAAAATCCAAAGGAGAACAAGGATTGAATCGATCGTTCAAATATTGACTTAAACACATTTCTGTTTCAATAGAATCAAATCTCTTTTTCCTGATGATTCAACTTTGACTTTCTTTGGTATATGATACCTGGTGGGGTAAAAAGACTGGTCACTTGGACCATCATTGCCATCCTGTTGCTGACAGGCTCTATCCTCCCTTCACAGGTCCCTTCCAATCCCATTGGGCAGAATCCTTATTCGCTCAAATGGAACCAGATAAACACCGACAAGGTGCAGGTCATCTTTCCCGAGGGTCTCGAAGAAAGAGGGCTCAGGGTGGCACAATGGGCGCATTTTTTCTGGGAAAACCCAGACAGCACCATCGGATCTATTAATGAAAAGGTGACTATTTTAGTCAACAACCAACCGGTGGCAGGCAATGGATTTGTTACGGTAGGGCCTTACCGGTCCGAACTGTTCCCAACGCCAAGACAATTCTGGGCTTCACATTATTTCCTCGACAACCTCACTATCCACGAATACAGGCACATACAGCAGTTCAACAATTCGGCACGGGGTATTACCAAGACTGTCAAAAAGGTGTTGGGCTCTTGGGCATGGGGAGGCATGCTTTCGATGGCACTGCCGCGGTGGTACCTGGAAGGTGATGCCGTCATCGCCGAGACTGAATATACCTCCGGTGGACGCGGAAGATGGTCACCGTTTCTTATGGAATACCAGTCCCTAGCTGTAGCAGATAGGAAATATGGCTTTGAGAAAGCCGCTGCCGGATCGTTGAAAGACTTTGTACCCAGTTGGTACCACCTCGGCTACCAAATGCTTACCGTTGGAAGAGACGAATTCGGTGACGACATATGGGCCAAGGTATCTGATGACGCCGTACGATTCAAAGGCATTCTATTCCCTTTTTCCGGCAACCTCAAGAAAAGAACGGGGTGGAATGCCAAAAGACTGTACATCAAAGCGATCGATCGCATCCAGAACCAGTGGTCCCAATCCGAGACGTCGGGATTATCGGACCGGGCACAAAAAATCAATATACATCCGAAGAAAACAGTCGAGCATTACAATAATCCGCACTTCACCGGGGACAGCACATGGGTGGCTGTTTTCAACTCGTATGAGCGCCTGAGCACCATGGTCCAAATAGATCAAAAGGGTGAAGTCGAAGTGCTATTCGAGCCGGGGGTACTTCTCCAGTCCACCACCGGATCTATTTCTGTAGCGGGTAATAAGGTCGCCTGGACGGCTTACAGCCAGGATCCGCGCTGGCAGAACAAGACCTATTCGGACATCTTTATTTATCATTTGGGAAACCGGGAAAGATATCAATTGACTCATGAGGGCCGTTACTTTTCA
>JBFKOL010000324.1:0-4958 GCA_041628815.1 Saprospiraceae bacterium
GCAGGAGATGAAAATAAATGACATCTTCGAATTCATTGACCGTGTAGGGAAGGAAGGCATCTACCGCTCGTTTCATCGTCTGGTAGGTGATAATGGCTTCTTCATTTTGCCTTGCCAGCCTTTCGGAGAAGTGAAGGACATCCATGGCAAAAAAGATCAGTGCCTCGCGGAACAGGTTCTCCACCTGTTCTGCCTCTTGTGGATCGGTGGGCCACTTCAGCTTGGCAAAATATACCTGGATATTGCGGAGGAAAATGGCCTGGCCTATCTGGTTATACGCTTGATAAGATTGCAACTTTTGTTCTATAGACTCCCTGAGCATGACAAAATCGGAGCGGTAATTGTCCAGGTTCTTTGCTTTCAAGGTAGAATTTGCAACTGGTGTATAACCTTTGACGACTTCGGACCATGCCGCTGAAAACCTACTTGCAGAAACCGAATATTCGTTGGCTTGTCTCGTATAAAAATCAGCCAACTTCAGCGTCGCAAGTGTCGTAATATCCACGACAAATTTCATTCTCTCGACGGCTTCCTTTTCCAGTGTCTTGAGATCTGATGCGGGGTCGAAGAGGAGCTCCTGTTGTATGGCAAGAATCGCCCTTAACCCGTAAGCTATAGAAGCATACTGCCTGAAATCGGTACGGTCAATTTCGAGCTTTCCACCGGTCTTATTATGTATGAACCACCTTTCACCCAGCGTGCTGAATTGGATGATTCCATCAGCTGCCTGCATTACGGCCTCCTCGCCTATAGAAGATTGCGTGGGTGGAGTTGCTTCTGATGCTTTTGCCCACAGCCTTCGGACAAGGTCTTTTTGTAGATCCATTCGCACCATCCTTGCATCAGCACTCAGCGGCGTACCATACATGAAATCTTCCAGCCTGCTGGCTGTAGCATGGCATTTGGGATCTTTATTGGATTCAAGGTCAGATATCTGATCGATAATGGGTGCGTAACATTCGACGCTTTTCACTTCCACCTGGCCATAAAATTGCGCAGACCAGATGACGCAGCAGAAAAGTAGGGTAATTAGTCTATGCAGTTTCATTCTTGCGATAATTTATACAACTCTTGCGAAATTAATACTTCGTGTGGAACGATATCATAGGCATGTTCGAGGTATCGTTTGGCTTCATCCTTCTTGCCTTGCGCCACCAACGCATCCTTTAGTGCAAGGTAAGAACGCGTATGCGCTGGATCTATTTTAAGCGCTTCGAGGGAACACCGCTCTGCCTCTGTGTATTCTTTTTTCTCGAGGTGAACCAGGGAAAGATAATACCACGAAACTTTAAAATTGCTCCTTCGCGCCAGGCTCTCATGAAATGACACTTCGGCTTTTTCGAGATCGTTATGATAAAAATGGTACAATCCCATGTTGTAATGGCATTCGGCGCGTTCTGGCACCTGTTGGATGGCCTTGTCCAGGTAAACCCGCGCTTCGTCCATCCTCTTCAGCTTCATCAGCGTGACCCCTTTCCATTCGATGGCAACCGGATTTTCTGGTTCGATGACCAATGCTGCTTCCAGGCTTTCCAAGGCATTTTCATATAAGTCATTGGCCATTTCAGCCTCTGCTACATACAGATAGGGCATCACTTCGGTCGCATTTTCCTTCTCCAGGAGATTTTTAACATAATTCAATACCTGCTTTTTTTTAGTCATGTTCAGAACCGCAATGGCGAGGTAAATCTTCTTGGTTGTATCCAGCTCAGGCAGGTTGTAGGACATGACGCTCCTGATTAAAATGTCTTCTTCCTCCCTTTCCTCTAACAGCACATCCAGGTCTGGCACCACCCTTATTCGATGGTCTGTAGTTGTCATGTGCACATAATTGTGCGTTCTACTTTGAGGCATGTGGCACGAAACACAATCTTTTATTTCCGTAGTCATGTTGTTGTGGAGACTTTGGATCTTTTGTCCTTCGTGACACGTCAGGCACCGGTCATTGAAAAAATGAGACTTTTCGGGTTCTGCAGGAGGGTTGTGTATACTGTGGCAGGTCATGCATGACAGGAGACCCTCGCTTGCCGTGTAGCACCTGCTCTGGTACAGCTGGTATGCATGGTGATTTTTTTCAAAGGTTCGTTCCCCGTTGCGCTGGACATTGGTGATGTCTACCTCAATCCTGTAATCCAACAAGGGTTCACCAGCAACAAAGGAAAACGCATCCCGGCCAAAAACACGCTGGGCATCCACGGCTACCGTCGGTTGCAGGTGACATTGATTGCATACGTCTTCCCGCTCAGGATTATCGAGTTTGACGGGGTTTACAATACTGACTTTGATATCGGCATCGCTCGATCCTTCAGCCAATGCCAATTCGATATGCGTGGAAGGATCGCCGTGACAACGATTGCACGAAATACCTTCCGGCAATTCATGGGGAAAATACGCAGAAGACCAAAAAATGTCAGTCTCGTCTCCCGGATATGCGTTATGACAAAACATGCATGCTGCCGTCACTGGTTGCTCGAGGGTAACAGTCAGTTCGTTTAAAAAACCGGGAGCCATGTCCCAGGCCATCAGATCCCGGTACCAGGCGAGAGGTAAAATACAAAGCTCCCCATTACCGGTCTGGTAGAGCAACGTACGTACATCATCACCTGAACCCATCACCCAATCCACCTTCTGTTTGATGGCATTCATCTCAACCCCACTTTTATCTTTTTGATACCTGGAAAAAACCAAGGCGTCATCTACCCATGACAGGTCAAAATACGCTCTCGATGGCTTGTGATAATAGGGCAAACCCCGTGACTCACCGGTTATCAAATCTTCAGTGGGCCGATAAAACGACTGGGCCTTGTTTTGTTTCCCGTAGTGCCGGACAGTCTCCTCGTGGCATGAAACACACAGCGTCTCCTCGCCGAGTCTCACATTGCCTAGCGTAGCATCGGATTTTGGGGTAACATCTCTATCAAATGAAGAAAGGAATAAAATGCTAACCAGGATGAGTACCGCTATGTACGATTTATTTTTTGTCAACGTGATGCTTTGCTTTCAAATGTATCCTAAAAGAGATTAATACCGCAATTTTTTTGAACTTTGCCCATGCCCATAACGAATGCTATGATCAAGCTTTTTTTATGCACCTTCCTGGCAGGTGCTTTTACCCTGACCGTCAGCGGACAAAATAACATTACCGTCGAAGATATTTGGCGGGACGGAATATTCAGGACACAATCCGTGCCAGGTTTCAATTTTTTAAAGGACGGAAGGCATTATACCCGTTTAGTCAATGGTACCATCAAAAAATACGATGTGACCGACGGCGAATGGAAAGAAGATATCCTGTCAGCAGGCGCGTTGTCTGACACCTATGATTTCAGTGGTGAGATCGACCGGTTTTCATTCAGTGAAGACGAAAGCAAAGTGCTCCTGGAATCTGAGACAGAAAGAATCTACCGTAGATCCTACCGGGCCAAATACCACGTCTATGACCTCCAGAATGGTCAAACCCACTCGATTTTTGAAGAAGGCAAGGTAATGAATGCCACCTTGTCGCCCGATGGAACAAAAGTGGCTTATGTCTACGAAAACGATCTGTACTACCTTGATCTTATAGCGGGTGTTACGCTGCCTATAACCATGGATGGCCGGAAAAACGAAATCATCAACGGCATAACGGATTGGGTGTATGAGGAGGAATTCGGATTTGTCAAGGCATTCTGGTGGTCCCCAGATAGCAGGAAAATAGCATTCCTAAGATTTGATGAATCCCAGGTCAAAGAATTCACAATGACCTATTATGAAGACGACGTATATCCCAGATACGAGACGTTCAAATATCCAAAAGTGGGTGAGAGCAATGCGAGGGTCCGGCCCTTCGTCTATTACCTCGATACAGAATTATCAACGCCAATAGACCTTGGCATTATGGATGACATGTATGTCCCCCGTGTTAAGTGGACCAAGGATCCGGACATCGTGTGCCTATTTAAAATGAACCGCCATCAAAACGATTTGAAATTGATGCTCGTGGATGTGAAGGAAATGGAAACCACCGTTATGCTTCACGAAACGAACAAATACTATATTGACATCACCGACGATCTGACATTCCTCGATGATGGCAAGCACTTTATCTGGACATCCGAACAAAGCGGGTACAACCATATCTACCGATACGACCTGTCCGGCAAGTCCAGGAAGGCACTGACTTCCGGCAGATACGATGTGACGGCATTCTATGGTGTCGACGAAACCAATGACAGGCTTTACTTTCAGGCTGCAGCCAAAACACCCCTGGAGAGAGAAATTTATGAGCTTAATCTTGGTAGTGGGTCCCTTGTGGAAATATCGACCCAACCCGGAATGAACAATGCCAGCTTCAGCAATACATATGATTACTTCACGCTGAATCACAGTACCATTAATTCGGCTCCGACCTACCGGTTGTGTGATAGATCGGGTGCAGAAATCCGAATTTTGGAAGACAACCAGGAGATCACATCCCAGCAGGAAACCTATGGTACCGTACCTGTTCAATTCTTCAACTTAACCACTGAATACGGCGATCAACTGAATGGATGGATGATGAAACCCGCCCAATTTGATGAATCCCGGCAGTACCCTGTGTTTATGGTACAATACAGCGGACCGGGAAGCCAGCAGGTACTCAACGGTTGGCGCGGCACCAATTACTGGTGGTACCAGATGCTCACCAGCCGAGGATACATAGTGGCATGCGTGGATGGTCGTGGAACAGGGGCCCGTGGAGAAGAATTCAAAAAAATGACCTACATGAACCTGGGTCATTATGAAACCATCGACCAGATTGAAGCAGGTAAATACCTGGCCGGCCTGCCCTATACAGACCCCGCCAGGATCGGGATATTCGGGTGGTCGTATGGAGGTTATATGTCTTCGCTGTGTATTCTTAAAGGCAACAACATTTTTCGCTCTGCTATTGCAGTCGCACCGGTCACCAATTGGAAATGGTACGATACCATCTATAC
>JBFKOL010000325.1:0-4956 GCA_041628815.1 Saprospiraceae bacterium
AGTTGCCAGTTGCCAGTTGTCCAGCCTGCCTGCCTCTGGCATGGTTGCCAGTTGCCAGTTGCCAGTTGCCAGTTGCCAGTAACAAATTAAACTACTTAAAATACTCAGACCACTTAAACCACTTCCAAAACGATGGCTGAAGCGCCCCCTCCCCCATTGCACAACGTTGCACAGCCTACTTTGTCACCTCGTTGATCGAGCGCATGAACCAGTGTAGTAACAATACGTGCACCGGAACAACCCAATGGATGACCCAGTGAGACAGCGCCGCCATGTACATTCATTCGTCCATCGTCGACACCGAGTTCCCTGGCAAAAGCCATAGGCACTACCGAGAATGCTTCGTTGACTTCCCACAAATCGACGTCTCTGACACCGAGCCCTGCCCTGGAAAGCGCCTGGGGTGCCGCTTTAACCGGTGCCGTCGTAAACCATGCCGGTTCCTGCGCTGCATCGGCAAAAGAAACAATGCGCGCCAGCGGCTTCAATCCTTTTTCTTTTACCACTTGTTCACCGACAAGTACCATAGCAGAAGCGCCGTCATTCAAAGTAGACGCATTGGCTGCAGTCACGGTACCATCTTTGCTGAAGGCAGGTCGCAGCATTGGGATCTTTTCAAAGACCACATTTTTGTACTCTTCGTCCTCCTTCATGACTACATCGTCGCCCTTTCTCTGGGGTATATTGACGGGAATGATCTCAGAGGAGAATTTACCAGCTGCTGTGGCTTCGGCAGCTCTCTTGTAGGATCTTATGGCATAGGCATCCTGTTCCTCCCGCGAGATGCCATATTTACGGGCCGTGGCATCACCGCTGTCACCCATAGCCTTGTGGTCGTATGCGTCGGACAGGCCGTCCCGTTGCAATCCGTCGACCAACTGGTCGTGGCCATATTTCCGGCCCCACCGGTGTGTGGGCAGGTAGAAAGGTACATTGGACATACTTTCCATCCCGCCGGCGACGACGATGCGGTTGTGGCCGAGTATAATACTCTGAGCACCCAGCATGATAGACTTCATACCCGAAGAACAGACCTTGTTGACGGTCGTACATGGTACCTCAAAGGGAATACCGGCACCCAAGGCGGCCTGCCGCGCCGGAGCCTGCCCCAGGTTGGCAGAACAGACATTCCCCATGTACACTTCTTCCACCTCTTTCGGTTCGAACCTTGCACGTTCTATGCATCCCTTGATAACCAAAGATCCAAGTTCGGTGGCACTAAAGCCGGACAATTTTCCACCAAAACTTCCCATAGGAGTCCTGACAGCCGCTACGATGTAAACCTTATTCATGTATTTTTGTATTGTGAGATTTCATTAACTTTTATTTATCGGAAAACAACTTTTCATTAAGACCTTCCTGACGAATCAACCGTCTCACAAAGTAAAGGATATTGAACACAATGTACCAGACTATCATTCAAGGACAAAAACAGAAACCCCATATGAAATCAGTACTGATCTTTTTGCTTTTGGTACTTGCCTTTGTTCCCGCCAGATCCCAAGACTGGGATGACGATATCACCATTCAATATATGAAAGCCAATGTGCTTTTCAACAGCGGCCGCTTCGATGAAGCCGTACGCATGTACAACCGGATCCTGGCCCAGGATGAGTACCATCTCATGGCCCTCCTCATGCGCGGGAAGGCAAAATACGAACTGGGAGCCTACAAGGGCACCAAAAACGATGCCCTCGAATTCATCGAAAAGGGAGGCATCAACAAAGATGTCATACACCTGATGGCCAGGACCGAGTTCAGGCTTGAAAACTTCCAGGCCGCCAATAATTACATCCTCACCGCCCTTGAACTCGACATTTATGATGGCGAACTGTATTACATGGCCGGTGAAATATCTCTCAACGTTGGCAATAAGAACGATGCTTGCGAACGCTTTGAAAAGGGAGCACTTCTCGGCCATGCCCGTTCTGCAGAAAAGCTTTCGACCATATGTGGCGGTCAGGTATTGTCAAGAACCCAATCGCGTTGGCAGGGACAGGTAGTAGAGGAAGTATCAGATAAAGACAAGCAGGAGACGAATTCCGATGAAATCTTATCTGCTGAAAGGATTGAGGCCGATACGGTCACTTCCGCACCTGTTTTTTCGGATGAACCCACTATGCCCGAACCAGACAGGATGGCCAGCCAGGACATCCCTATCGACAGCAAACTTGTGCTCCAGGTGACCAATGGCCTTGGAGACCGCAAGGTCGAGACAACACCAAACATATTTATGCTTTCAACCGAGGATGGCCACGTAGTCATCGATGTTTGTGTAAACGCCGACGGAAAAGTGGTGTCTTCATCCTTCAACCGAGGCCAGTCCAGCATCTTGAGGAGCTCGCTGACCTCTCTTGCGATCAGAAAGTCGCGCGAATTTGTATTCATGCCTTCGCTGCGATCTGAACAGTGCGGATCGATCATTTATTTCGTCAAGTCCTGAACCCGCGAACGGTTCAGATGTAAAGGGTACCTTCCATATACCTGCGTGCCTGGCCCGTCAACAAGACGCGGTCGCCGCGGTCTTCGCAGCTGAAATATCCTTTTCGCAAAGACACCTGGCAAGCTTCGAGACGCTTCTTACCCAGTCTTTGAGACCAATAGGGCGTAAGGGTGGTATGTGCCGAACCGGTAGCCGGGTCCTCGTTGATACCGCTCTGTGGGAAAAAACCGCGGGATATGAAATCGAACCCTTCGTCCCCGGGTGCCGTCACAATCGTGCCGCGACCGCCTCTTTGGCCAAGCAGGTTGAAGTCAGGCGCCATAGCTCGAATCTCTTCTGGATTTTCGAAAACGCACATGACATCGGACCTGCCCTGAAAGACAAACGCCGGCGTGATACCCAGGGCCCGTATGAGGTGCCTGTCGATCTCGACAGGTATGACGCGATCGGCAGGAAAATCCATGGTCATTCCGACAGCTGCTTTTCTGACGGACAACATTCCGCTTCGCGTGTCGAAATCGATGACTTCTTCTCCGTATCCGAGCATTTCAAACAAGGTGTAGGCCGTAGCAAGCGTAGCATGACCGCAGAGATCCACTTCCACCACAGGGGTAAACCATCGCAACTGAAAATGGTCCCCTTCTCGAACAAAAAATGCCGTTTCAGACAGATTATTCTCCATGGCGATCTTTTGCATGATGTCTTCTTCGAGCCACGATTCCAATGGACAAACGGCAGCGGGATTACCTGTGAAGGGGCCCCTTGTGAAGGCGTCAACTTGATAGATTGGAAGTTTCATGGGAATAAAAATATAAGTTTTACCATACAGTATTAGCTACCTTGAAAATGGGATACACTCAGAATTAATGTAAAGTAGCTAGCAGATCAGGTCAATAGATTGACGTCCTTAACAATTCGGGCATCATTATTCTGTATTTTCGATTAGATGGCCTCAACCCGGCCAAAACCCTAAAGAAAAATGAACGACCTGTAAAGGTTTTTCTTGCCAATCGAAGCATTCTGTAACGATGAGTGGTCGTGAATGGCCAAAGGCGCTTTCAATACGGTAAGTCGTAATAACTGATCCCGGTGGGATACCGTGCTACTACCTCTTGTCGTCACCCAAATTTGAACAAAAACCTTAACAGGATGAAAACCCTTGCACTCATCTTTTTTGCATTGTGTCTTGCCTTTTTTGTATCCGCTAATGATGGCCTTACAAAACATTCCGAAATAACCACCGTATTTGCCGACAGCGACCGCGATGGCATATACGATCATAAAGACAATTGCCCTTATGTATATAATCCCAAACAAGACGACTCAGACGGCGATGGCATCGGTGATGTTTGCGACGATGACGACTGTGGTTGCAGTTACGAGAATCAATGGATCTACGTATGCCAGGACGGCCGTACCCGCAGGGTTACGTGTAGTGCTTTGACCGACAACAATACGTTTTGCGGTCCCTGCGAAGAACAAAAAGAGGAGGCCTGCCCCGCCAGTCCCGATGGCAAGATTACCCTGTGTCATATACCCTTGAACCCCGACAACCTAAGGACGATTGTAGGCAAGCGTGAGCAATTGAACAAATATATCAACGAAGATGGAAGCTTTGTTTACCCCAAAGATCAATGTGGACCATGCGCATGCGAGATGATCGGTGATGTGGACTCGGATGGTGACGGTGTTTGCGACAGGAAAGACGAGTGTCCGGATAATCCCGAGAAATCTGAAGCCGGGATGTGCGGTTGTGACGACGACGACTCCGACAAAGACTGGGTTTGCGACAGTGAAGACATCTGTCCAGGATGGAACGACAAACGCGACGACGATGGCGACGGTATACCGAACGGATGTGACCCATGCCCCAACAGTCCTTCCAACGACAGCGATGGCGATGGTGTGTGTGATGATCAGGACATTTGCCCTGGCCATGATGATTTTAAAGACAGCGATGGCGATGGTGTACCCAACGGATGTGACCCATGCCCGCTGGATGCCAGTGACGACTCGGACGGTGACGGTGTCTGTGACTCCAACGACCAGTGTCCCGGGTTCAATGATTTAAAAGACAACAATCAAAATGGTGTACCCGATGACTGCGAGGTCGGCTGCTGCCCGGCAACGGGAAACAGCGCATTCGAATGGATCGAAAACACCAAACTGAACGATGTTCTCACGAATAGCGGAGACGATGGTGGCTACGGCGACTACCGGCATGTAAGGGTACGCGTCAGCAAGGGAGGCATCCTTAGTCTATGGGTAACTCCAGGCTACACCGATAACATCTGTGAAGTTTCGATCGCAGCCTATGCCGACTGGAACAACGACAAGGACTTTGACGACGAAGGCGAACTCATCTTCTCTGGGAGAACGCTTGAAGAGACCGGTACCGATGTCCAGGTACCCTATGACGCCTTCATGGGTGAAATCTGCCTAAGGATCATTGTGGATTATGGGCGCATCACTTCGGCTTGCGATCCGTGTATCGACGGAGAAGTCGAAGACTA
>JBFKOL010000326.1:0-4932 GCA_041628815.1 Saprospiraceae bacterium
GACCGACAGAAAGTAACGTCAACAGACATAATTCTTCTTTCCAATGTTTAATGATTTTTGACTTTTCTCAGAAAAATCTGGAAATCAGTCATTGAATCTATAAATGAATTCTGGAATTATTATGTACAGATGGTAGGTAAAAAAGGCGTTCACCAATAATTGATTCCTGGTATAATTGAAAAATACGTTTAGGACATTTTTAAAAGACCAGTCACTCTTGATTGGAAACGTCGCGTCCCAAAGTACCTGATAATGCCTACACTTTTATAAATTTTCGTGTTAGGCTGTTATTATCTGAAAGCACAAGCCGCAAAATATATATTCCCGGTGTGACATCATCCATCTTTATCCTCCTCTGAAATGAAGGAATATTTTCCTCTGACTTCAGTAAAATACCCCTTAAGTCATATACTTCCAGGTTTTTAATACTCACGTCAGAACTTATATTTTGGATTTGTAGAATATCCTTTACAGGATTTGGAAAAATTTGAATATCGGACAATTCTTTGACCTCTTCAATATTGGTCAAGGCATCCATTGTGATTATTAATGGACTCGTTTCACATCCGTTGGCATCCATGACTTTAAGTTGATATTCACCAATAGAAAGATTATTAAGGTTCTGTTCGGCAGAATAGAAGTCGTTGTCTCCTGTCCACTCGTATATGTAGGGTTGGACACCCCCGGTTATATCGACATTAACTAAGCCGTCTGTGGAATTTAAGTTTTTTGGATGTTCGGAGTTGACGATCGTCATTTCGAGATTTTCTGGCTCAGCAATTTCAAATTCCTCCCTGTACTCGCATCCATTTTGATCAGAAAGTATAAGTTCATGGGTCCCTGCCGGTATTCGATCTAAGTCCATGTGGTCACCATTTATCTTTACTTCATAGCTATTTGATCGGTGATAAGTCAGATCAATCGAACCAAAATCTCCATGACAAAGTATATCCTGTTTTTCAATGGTAACGAATTTAGTAGGCACAACTCCAGTAGAATCATTCAGATCTCCGTATGTTTTTCCCTGGGCCGGGGAGATAGAATAGCTTTCCAACCATTCTGAGACAGCAACATAAGCAGGTGCATAGCTATCCGTTTTGCCTTTCCTGCCCCAAACCATATCCAAATGTACATCGGGCGCCGCAGAAGCCTCTTCTGTTAAATCAAAACACAATTTAGAGGTTAGAAGCCAACCTCCGGCCATGGGAAGTTTGATTCCGCCATCAGTTAGATTAGATAAATCAATGGAATAATTAATGAAACTCATATTTTCCGCAAAAGGCAAGTCTTTACTTAATGCTGAAGCATCGACATTATCGACCCTTTCTCTGAACAATAGAGAAGAATATCTATTTGATGGCAACAACGAAGTCGAAGCTTCTTCTTTTAATGTCGCTTTTGATCCGTCGTAGAAAATACGATAATTCTGACTTGCGAGATTCCAATTATCCTGGTTTGAAGATCTAATCTGTACAAAATAACAGGCTGTATTGGGAAGACAATTGGATTCATCCAATTTTAGTCTGATATCGAATTCCTGTGCAGGAGACCATTGAAAAATAAATAAGATGATAACTGAAGTGTAAAGTAGTTTTCGGATTTCCATCATTCCTTCTTTATAAAGTTGGTTGAAAGAGAAGTCTTTAATTCTAGTAAGACTCTCATTGTCTTATTTCTATTTCCAGCGTCGAATAGTCACTACGTGCTACCTTTATTTAATTATAGGAAGACCGCAAACTGGAAAGATCCAGTCTTTTATATTCATTACAAGAGGGCCAATATTTCCTATTTTTCATTTTATTATTTGCCCCCAAAAGTGCCAGGGAAAAAGTGCATCGTAAGGGCTTTTTCGATAACTGGATCTATTTGGCCGTTTTTCTGTTTCGAATTTTCGATTTTTGGTCTATCTGATTTGTTGCTAATTCAAATCTCACCGCTAAAGGAAGCTTTGGGTTTTACACAAATAAAAAACCCCTTTAGACATTCTTGCTAAAGAGGTTGACAATGCAGCCCTTAGGGTTCGTTCCAGCCAGTATTAGTTTCCCGCATTATATGCTTTACAATTGTTTACTGTAATTGACAGATGATAACTATAAATAACTGTATATCAGTTGTTTATAGGCATGTATATTAATAAAATTCAGATTCCAATAAATTGAGCATCTGGTACATCGCAGTTTGCCGTTGTGCAGAACTGTGAATCAAAAAATGGCCATTATATGGCCACATTATTCATAACCAAACTAGTTTTGCAAGGAAAGTAAGCCTTAGAATCAATACCAGAAAACCAGGTTTGGAGTATCCCATTCTTGTAGTTATTCATTATTACGGGCAACAGAAAGAGTTCTGGTCAGGGAGAAAAACTCTTCCTACTGAATGGAATCAAAAAGAACAAAAGATTAAAGGGAATCATCATCAAATGTTGAATATCTCATTGCGCAACCTAAAGTGAAAAATTCAAACTGCCTTTGACAATGAGATAGTTCTTGACAAAAAATAGACCTGCCTGCCATCGTAAATGTGGTAGCTGGCAAGGAAAAAATCAGAAATGATTCTGGAGTGAAGTTTACATCTTATGTTGAATAATTCTTTATGGAGAATCCTCACAATTTGAAATACAACACACTCGAAACCTACATGCTCTGGTCAATCATATAAAGGTGTTCTGCCCAAATCTAAGAATTCAAAATGTCGATCTTGAAATGGCGTATAAATTCGAACTGTACCTCAGAAAGAAAGGCGGAAACACACAGTGCAAGTCATCAAAAGACAGTGAAACTTAGTTTTTAGCTCAAACGTCCCACTTTCTTTTAAAGACGAGCACCTATTACAGTTTTGCGGATAAAGGCAGGCTGTAAAATAATCTGTAAAAAAGTTTTCTGTTTGATCATTTAACAAGCTTTCTATCCAAAATTTTAAGATAAAGTCCAAAGTCAGTACCTTATACGTAGATGAGGGAAGTTAGAAGAAAAAATAGAGGATGTACCACATATGTACCACATATAAAACACAAAACCCCTGTAAATCAAATACTTACAAGGGGTTTTAGTGATCGCTCTGGGGCTCGAACCCAGGACCCACGCCTTAAAAGGGCGTTGCTCTACCGACTGAGCTAAGCGATCGGCGCAAAAGTAATACTTTCTATAAAAGTGCACAGGATTCTGACCAAATAAGCTAGTGAACCATCGCCGCCAATGACCATCCGCGAAAAGAAACGATATCAGTTACAAATGGTTTAAAAGAGTAGGACAGAATGGTAGTATAGAGCATAATCAGACTCGAACCCAGGGTCCTCCCGGAAGGTTGTGGGATTGGCACCGTCCTTATGTTTGCAGGATGAACTACAAATATGGTTTCCTCAAAATCAATCGTAGAGTTAAGGGAATAGCTGAGTAACCCATTCTATAAGAGGAAATCCCAATTATTCAGAAAATGCATGGGTGACTTCAACGGGAAGACATATAGTCAAAAAATCTTACGATAAGATGTGGTTTGAAGATAGAGTAGTCAATGGATTTTAATCGGAATAAAGAGTCGATACTGGGAACGAATATCATTCGAGATAGATATCCAAAGTCGGTTTCATTAGCCAGGAAGCTGTCAGTTGCGAAACTTCGTGATACACACATATATCATAAATTTTCTAATATATAATTGTTATATATGAAATTTTCTATATATGTTTGCATGCGAATGACTGATAAAACCATAAGATAAACTCATCGTTACTTTTTCATCCTGACCTGATAGTACGAACCTTCATTCAGAATAATCTTTAGTAACACTCAATCCCTCGGACGAATATGAGGACTTTTAGCTTGTACCCTACATTCAGGTTGGATTCCGAAGGTCAATTTCAGGAAATCCCATTCTATCAATCAATAACTGGTGTAGCATTATGGCGACTAAGACCTGTGCAATTCCTCTTGTATTTGGACAAGGGATGGCGCCAGGATGCTTGATCGAAGCAAAATATCATTTAGGGTAAGAAATCTACTTTTTCTTGCCTTCACTCCATTTCTGTTGACCGCTTCTCTGCGTGCACAGGTCAATACCTTTTTCTATGTCCCGATGGAAGAAATTGACCTGTACAATGCCTTCGACGTATTCACTAATCCCAGTCAGACCATACGTTCTGTCATATCCATAGTAGTTGCAGAAGATAGCACACTGATCTACTATGACCATTGGGAAGACGGTTATGAACCAGATATTAATACCAAAACTCAAAGCAGCACGGAAGTATGGGGCGACAACAATCCGGCAAATGGGATCCCACCGGGATATGCCACCGATCTTTTAAACGCGGGAGATGTCATCACTTTGGAAAATGACGTCACATTGCCCCGAAATCCTTCAACAATCCTTTTTGACGGAAGCGACAAAGTTGGATCGACACGGTCCCTGGCAATGACCAGGGCTGGGTGGGCGCTCAACCCGGGATCTGTCCTTGCAGGGGCGTCGGAAATGGTTGAAACCTTTCTTTGGGGGCTCGAATACAAGGTGCCAGTAGGCGTCAATCTTCCCAACTCTCAGGACAATCAAATGTTCGAATATACCGCGATCAATATCATGGCGTCGCAAAACAATACCAGTGTACAAGTGGACCAAAATGGTGATGGTAATTTTGATTTGACCATCAGTTTGAATGAAGGTGAAAGCTCACACATCACCAATATGTCGTCCAATGGTCGAATCCTGGCAGATAAACCCATCCAGGCACATATGATCACCGGGGATATCGGTGCCTATTACGAAATGCGGTTTTTTACTTTGTATCCCGTCGACCGGTGGAGCAATAATTATTATAATCCGGTGGGAACACCGACTCTTAATGCCGAGACGCATGTCTTTCTCTACAATCCAAATAATACTGCCATTAATATCAACTATGAAGTTCTATCCGGTTCAGGTGTTATCAACGTGGCGGCA
>JBFKOL010000327.1:0-4915 GCA_041628815.1 Saprospiraceae bacterium
GAAAGGAGTACTGCAAGATAGGTCAAGTTTTTAGACCAGTATAGCTGTTGCTTTTCGCGTTTTTCATGCGTCATCGTAGTGAAAAATAAAAAAAAACCGATATGTGCTGCCATGACGGTTTTATTATTTTAGCCTACATCTGTCAGAACACCATATGGTACCCGAATTTTTATGCCTTGGCCATGTTTGTCACGATTGGACCGAAAAGGGTTTCGTGCTAGGAGGAACAGCATCGTATTGTAGCCTCATAGCTGCCCATCTTGATGTTAAAACAGCTCTTGTGACCAGCTTCGGTCAGGACTTTTTATTTCGGCACAGATTTTCCGATGCCGGCATCGAAGTTCGCTGCAAAACCGCCGCTGAAACGACGGTTTTTAAGAACATCTACTATGAAGGAGGTAGGACCCAATATTTGATACAGCGAGCTGAAACACTCAATGTGGAGGACATACCAGAGGAGTGGCGAAAGGTGCCAATCGTGAAATTTTGTCTGATAGCTGATGAAATTGACCCGGGCATTCCGGGTATATTCAAGGATTCGCTTCGAGGAGCCACCATTCAGGGATGGTTAAGAGGCTGGAACGCATCCGGCAAGATATTCCCCAAACCTATGGATTGGGACATCCTTAAAGATGTAGATGTCATCTGTATGAGCGTAGACGACATCCGCGGTTTTGAGGAATTTGTTCCTCAAATCGCATCTTTGGTCGAGATATTGATCGTGACCGACGGAAGCAATGGTGCCAAAGTCCACTTTAGCAACTCAATCAGACATTTCCCATCTTATCCGGTGATAGAAATCGATCCGACAGGCGCAGGCGATGTTTTTGCCGTGGGATTCCTTTTGGAGTATGCCAAAACCAGGGATATCGAACAGTCCGTCACCTTCGCTCATTGTGCGGCATCTCTGATCGTGGAAGGTGCAGGCATTGCCAATGTCACCGAAATAGAAAAATTGCACAATAGAATAGAGGACTACCGCCAAATGTTTTTGAGATGACCATTCCTGGAGCCGCGAAAATACCTTTTACATAAGGAAGTCACCGAAGTATTCACTTTGGAATGAAAACTTGATGGATCCATAGATGATTAGCCCCTTGATTCCGTGAAGAAGAGTTTTCAACAGGCAAAATAAATTATAATGGTGCTGTTCGTTCCCTCAGGATAAGTAAACAATTTCTCCAGTCTGATAGGACTTTTTACAGGCGTCGGCGACTTCTGAAGCCTTAGCAGCATTGTATAGGTTGAGTTTGGGTGTTCGATTGTGAGAGATACAATCGATAAAATCCTGGATCATTCTTGTGAAGGCTTTCTCAAACCTATCCCAGAAACTTGTCAGGATTTCTTTTCGCATCCCACTGCGGTCATATATTTCGAGAAAGTCTTTGGTAGCAGGTCGGCCTACACGGAGCGTTCCTTCCGTCCCGGTAATCTCGGTATAAGTATCGTGACCGTGAGTCGCCACTCTACCCGCCGTAAAAACAGCCATTGAGCCGTTGGTCATCTGGCATGTAGACACCACATAATCTGCATCGTTGAGCCTCTTAAAACCCGGAAACTTATATGCGCCACCCAAGGACCAAACCCTTTCGACCTCCGTGTTCAGGAACCATCGCATGAGATCGATATCGTGAACATTGTAATCAATGAATATACCGCCGCTGTTCTGGGCAAACTTCAACTGAAATTCAGCTACGGAGTCGAGATCCACGGTCTGTGACCTGAACAGGAAGGGCTCTCCGATGGTACCTTTCTTGACTTCTTCCATGGCAGCCTGGTAACTGGAATCGTATCGCCTGTTAAAACCTACCATTACTATGCTGTCAGGGAATGACGATGCGTAATCCACCACGTCAAAACAGGCTGAAGGACTCACCGCTAATGGCTTTTCACAAAACACATGGAGTCCGGCACCGAGTGATTCCTTGATGTGCGGGATGTGCATTCCCGTAGTACTGACGATTACCACTGCATCGAGCTCAGATGCCTCAAGCATTTCAGAAAACGACTGAAACGTGTTGACATGAGGAATCATTTTTTTACACTTCTCGAGTTCTGCAGTGTCGAGGCTACAAACTGAAACCAGCCTTGCATGTACAATATATCGATGGAGGATGCGGGCATATTGCATACCCAGTCTGCCTAAACCCACCTGTCCTATCCTTAGCATAGCCAATAAATTTGACGTGAATTTGGTACTCAAGATAGCAATAGTGCAAGCGTAGGGCTGCTAAATATTTTTTTGACCAAAGAAGTCAAACAATTCCTGCAAATCTAAAATCCTCCATTCTGTTCTATGAAGGCTTGAATTTCGGATAAGGTGGGGTTAAAATTCGCACAGCCATGCTGAGTAACAATGTATGCGCCACAGCCATTGGCAAAACGCGTAGATTTGACAAGATCCCAGTTATTTACTTTACCGTAAAGTAAACCCGCGGCAAAAGCATCTCCTGCGCCGAGTACATTCAACACTTCGACAGGAAATCCCGGCACAACTGTTCCGCTGTGGTGTTTGCTGTAAAGACGGGCGCCATTTCTTCCAGTTTTAACAATCAATGTTTTATCGCCTCCTGATAATATATTGTTTATTGCTTTTTCCTTTTTGCCCTCAACCAATGGTGCCGAAATCTGCTGTTCATGGATGGTGACCTTCACTTCCGGATCGGCAGCCGTTAGAACTTCTTCCTCGGTACCAAGGATCAGGGCGCTTTTTTCGATCACCGAATCTATTACCTCCTGGTATAGGTCTATGCTATCCCATTGGTCGTGGCGGTAATCGAGATCAAGTACGACCGATGTCACCGATGGGTTGACACGGACAAGGAGATCGAAGACTGCAGACCGGCTGGGGTCCCGGCTCAAAGCTGTACCGGAAATTACCAGGTTCCTGATCCGGTCAATGGGAATGGATTGTACATCCCGATTATTGATCAAAATATCAGCCGCATTTTCCCTGTAGTACACCAACGGGAATTTGTCCGGAGGCTCAACACCTAAAAGAACCGCACTACTGCGCCCCTCAGTCTTTTCGAATACGAAGGATGTGTCAATCCCTTCTCCGCGAAGGAAGTGCATGATAAATTCTCCCACCTTGTCTCGTCCAACAGCACTGATCAATCCTGTTCTTAGACCCAGGCGTGCGCAGCCGACAGCAATATTGGTCGAAGATCCACCGACGTAGGCGTTAAAAGAACGGATTTGGTGAAAGGGCCTGCCCACATCATTGGAATAGAGGTCTATCGAAGACCTGCCGAAAGTCACCACTTCGTACATTTCCGGTTCATTGAATCATGTCAAAGCTAAACGATTTCAAGGTTAACAATTATCTTGGAATAACACATTTAGATCCTAACTCATGAAAATGAAAGAATCGGAATACATTTCAGATAGATTGGACAATCAGTCAGATTGGTTCGGCAGAAAAGCCAGCGAAAATAAAAATCGCCATTATATGGTACAACTGACCGTGATCACCATGTCTGCATTTATCCCGTTTTTCACCGGTATAGACCTTGGTCTACCAGATTATTTGAAAGAAATTGTCATAGGGCTGATGGGTGTTTCCATAGCAGTCGTTTCAGGAGCAGGAAGTCTTTACAAATTCCAGGACAAATGGACAGAATACCGAATTACACGGGAATTGTTAAAACGCGAAAAGATCAACTTCCAGACGAGAACGGGCCTCTACGCCAAATCTGCAGATCCATTCGTTCTGTTGGTTCAAAGAGTAGAAGAAATATTGTCCAATGAGCGTGACAACTGGAAGAACTACATCAAAATAGCTGAAAGTAGCTAAAATGGTCTTTGGGGATTTTCGCGAACAGAAGGATAAAGAATATTTTATTCAATCAAATTTGTTCTCAGTATAAAGAAAAGCCGGTCGTTGCCGACCGGCTCCCTTTTTCAAAACAACTGAATCGAATTACTCCATCAAGAACTCATCTTTGGTTTTTAATTCAACTTTTTTTAATCCCTTTTCAGAGATATATTCCTTCATTTTTCGGACCTCATTTTCCTTGATTTCCTGGTAAAGGGACATCATTTCTTCAAAGGTCTCTTTGATAAGGGCAAGGTTTTCTATTTCCGAAGGTGACGGCGGTGCGTATCCCCCGGCGACCTTGGCATACAGATTGGCAATTTTCTCACGGAGCTGGGGTTCTGCGGTTCCCACGTAATTGTCTCCAGTCGTTATGACGAGATTTTCTTTGAGGGCCGTAAACCGGTCTATTACTGACTGACCAATATTTTCACCTTCAGGGCTATGGTTTTGAACTTCTTGGGCCCTAACCAACAATTCATCTATTTCGTAGACGGTATAAGCAAGTGATTCGGACATATCGAACAGCTGCCTGGTAGTGCGATGGAGAATGTGACGATCTTCATCAGTCCAGATGGATTTGGGGTCAGGGACTAATTCAAGGGATGTCTCATAGGTTTCTCTTCCTTTCGTTAGTACAATCCTGTAAGTACCTGCCGGCACTCTTGGCGGAGTGAATCCCCCAAAAGTCAATGTTTTACCTTTGGCCATCTTAGGCTGGCGGGTCCGATGATTCCAGCTAACTACATTGATGCCCCTCGATTTACCAGGGGTTAACTCCGTCACTTTTTCACCAGCCTCGTTGAAGATCTCCATATTCATCTTACCAAAAATGTGACGTTTTTTCAGGTAGTAGATGATTTTTGCAGACCTGTCGGGATTAGCACCAACAAACTCCCTTTCAGTTGCCGTCCCGCCAAAACCACTTTCTTCCAGGATGATGCTTGGCTCTGTAGCAAAAAAGTGGACATCTTTTTGAAGGACTTCGCGGGAAATCTGCCGCAATGGACTGATATCATCGACAATGATGACACCGCGTCCGTGCGTACCCAAAATAAGGTCGTTGGTACCGCGATGCAAATCGATGAAATGCACCGC
>JBFKOL010000328.1:0-4896 GCA_041628815.1 Saprospiraceae bacterium
TGCAACCAGGCCTGCCTCGATCACACTTTCGAACTCAAAACGTGTTCGTGTCTTGTCAACCCAAGGGCATGCCATGAAACCCTCTTAAATTATCTTCCCGCAGATCAAATCAAAAAGATTGCCGTAGTAGGTGCCGGGCCCGCTGGGCTGGCTGTCTCCACGATTGCTGCCCAGAGAGGCCATCAGGTAGATCTTTATGAGGCGTCGGCTGAGATTGGAGGACAGTTCAATATGGCCAAGCGAATTCCAGGGAAAGAAGAATTTCATGAGACCATCCGTTATTTTCGACGCCAGATCGAAATAACCGGCGTTAGCTTGCACCTGGGAGTGAAAGCCGATGTGGACGTCCTTCTTGATAAAAATTATGATGAAGTGGTCCTTTGTACGGGCGTAACACCCAGGAAGTCGGGGATCCCCGGTGAAGACCACCCCAAAGTGCTGAGTTACATCGACGTACTACTTCATAAAAGAACAGTGGGTAAGACAGTAGCTATCGTCGGTGCCGGAGGTATAGGGTTTGATGTGGCGGAATATCTTTCGACAGACGTGGATCATTCACCTTCCCTTAGCATCCCTCATTTTATGCGCGAATGGGGCGTCGACATGTCCTATTCGAATCCTGGCAGCATCCAGGAAGCCAAACCCGATGAATCGGTCAGGGACATATTTTTGCTTAAAAGATCATCCGGAAAACATGGAAAAAGTCTTGGCAAGACGACTGGATGGATCCACAGGACGAGCCTCCGAATGAAAGAGGTGAAAATGCTGGCCAATGTGAAATATGACAAAATAGATGATAGAGGATTGCATATTACAATAGGAGATGATTCCAGTGTTTTGGCTGTGGATAATATCGTTATTTGTGCAGGTCAGGAGCCACTGAGAGACCTTTTTGACACTCTACAGTCCGCTGGTGTCAACGTACACCTGGTTGGCGGTGCAGATGAAGCCCGCGAACTGGATGCGAAAAGGGCCATTGATCAGGGATCCCGCCTGGCTGCTAAACTTTAACACTCACTTTCTCTACTATTTGCTGCCAGCCTTGATTTCCTCAACGATTTCAGGATTCAGCAAAGTGGACACGTCGCCCAATTGAGAAATGTCTCCCGCGGCAATTTTTCTCAGTATTCTCCTCATAATCTTGCCTGACCGCGTCTTGGGAAGACCACTTACTACCTGTATTTTATCGGGTTTTGCAATGGGTCCGATTTCCTTGGTAACAACGGCCTTCAGTTCCTTTTCAAATGCATCACCCGGCGATTCATTGCCATCAGTGATCACATAGGCATAGATGCCCTGCCCTTTGATTTCATGCGGGTATCCCACGACAGCCGACTCGATCACATTGGGATGCTCATTGATGGCGTTCTCCACTTCTGCGGTACCCATGCGGTGCCCGGACACATTGAGCACGTCGTCGACCCGACCTATCACTCTGATGCGGCCGTCCTTGTCTCGCCGGGCGCCGTCGCCGGTGAAATACATACCTTCAAAGGTTGAAAAATAGGTTTCCTTGCAACGTTTATGATCTCCATAGGTTGTCCTCAGTATAGATGGCCAGGGAAAGTCAATACACAATAATCCTTCGGCATCATTTTCCTCGATGCGATGGCCGTTTGCATCCACCAGGACGAGTCTCACCCCAGGCATGGGATAGGAAGCATAAGTAGGCTTTGTATCGGTGATACCAGGAAGTGGCGTAATCATAATTCCACCTGTTTCCGTCTGCCACCATGTGTCAATTATGGGCGTTTTTTTCTTCCCTATGTGCTCATTGTACCAATTCCAAGCCTCTTCGTTTATAGGCTCACCTACACTACCCAACACTTTCAAAGATGAAAGATCATATTTGGCCGGCCAGTGGTCTCCCAGAGCCATTAATGCCCTGATGGCGGTGGGTGCTGTATAGAATTGATTTACCCTGTGCTTTTCACATACCTGCCAGAACCGGCCTGCGTCCGGAAAAGTAGGCACCCCTTCGAACATCATGGTGGTAGCTCCCGCCAGCAATGGACCATAGACGATGTAGGTATGCCCGGTAATCCATCCAATATCGGCAGTACACCAATAAATATCGCCCTCCTTGTACTGAAACACATTCAGGAAAGAAAAACAGGCATAAACCATATAGCCACCACATGTATGGACGACTCCTTTGGGTTTACCGGTGGATCCGGAAGTATATAAAATAAAAAGTGTATCCTCGGCATCCATTTCAGCAGGTGGACAAGTCACCGGTTGAGGATCTACCACTTCATGCCACCAAAAGTCGCGATCCTTATTCCATGAGACAGCATCACCCGTATTCCTGTCGACCATGACGTGTTGAATGGAAGGGCATCCAAGATCAAGGGCATCATCGACCACTTTTTTTACGGCAATATGTTTGGCTCCACGGCGATTGTAATCCGAACAGATAACCATCTTCGCCTGTGCATCGTTGATCCTGTCCGCAAGTGCTTGAGCCGAAAATCCCGCAAAAACGACCGAGTGAACGGCACCGATCCTCGCACATGCCAGTACTCCTATGGCCAACTCGGGAACCATAGGCATATAAAATACGACCCTGTCGCCTTTTTTTATGCCTTTTGATTTGAGGGCATTAGCCACCTTACACACCGCCTCGAGCAATTCGATGTAAGTATAGGACTTAATTCCTTCCGTGGGATCGTTGGGCTCCCAAAGCAGGGCAGTCTGGTCTCCCCTTTTGGCAATGTGCCGGTCAAGACAGTTGACCGTAATGTTCAGCTTGCCACCGGCAAACCACTTTATCCCTGGTTCGTCAAAATTCCACTCGAGAGTCTTATCCCACTCCTTGGTCCAGGTGAAGGTCCGTGCCTGCTCATCCCAAAATCCTTCGGGGTCACGGATACTGCGTTCGTAAGTTTTTTTGTAGTCTTCAAGTGATGTTATCTGATGGGTCATTGTCATAAATTGTGGGGGTAAAAATACGAGGCGCGAAGATAAAGAATTCAGGATTGTGAAGTGACTCGTACACCAGATTAATGTCGAATGGGGTCTTCCGATCCCCTGGGAACCCTGATGTTTTCAACGATCTCTTGTACTATGAGAGGAGGAGCCGAAGTCCTTCGACTGACGATCAAGGCCACAAGCATGTTGATGACCATACCGACAGTGCCGATCCCTTCGGGAGAAATTTCAAAGAGATATTGATCTGGCGTGCCACCGCCAAATTTGAAATAAATGATATAAACAGCTGTAAATACAATGCCTATCACCATGCCACTGACGGCTCCTTCCATATTCATCCTTTTATCGAAAATACCGAGAATGATCGCTGGAAAAAATGACGAAGCTGCCAGGCCAAAGGCGAAGGCAACAATGGCGGCGACATAATCCGGGGGATTATATCCAGCATAGCCAGCAACGACGACAGCTATGGCAATTGAAATCCTGGCGTACCTAAGCTCTTCTTTTTCGGTGATGTGCGGTTTCAACCATTTTTTGAGCAAGTCGTGGGAGATGGATGTCGATATCACCAAAAGGAGACCTGCTGCTGTCGACAGTGCTGCCGCCAGTCCCCCTGCCACGACAAGAGCAATGACCCAAGCCGGCAGATTCGCAATTTCCGGATTGGCAAGAACCATTATGTCCCTGTCTATATTCAGTTCATTGCCCTGCCACCCATTGGGCTCAGCTGTTAAACGGACGAATTCGGCATTTTCAGCATTGTAATATTGGATAAGGCCATCTCCATTTTTATCTTCAAAAGAAAGGAGGCCTGTTGTCTCCCAACTTTTAAACCAACCGGGCATTGCATCGTACGCCACATTGTCAACCGTGGTAATCAAGTTGGTACGCGCAAAGGCCGCAATGGCAGGTGCCGTAGTATAGAGTATTGCGATAAAGAGTAGTGCCCATCCCGCCGACACCCTTGCGTCCCTGACCTTGGGAACAGTAAAAAATCTCACGATGACATGTGGCAGACCGGCAGTGCCCATCATCAACGCCGCCGTAACACAGAAAAGATCGATCGTGGGTTTGTCGGCACTGGTGTATTCGTGAAATCCCAAATCGACCGTAAGTTGGTTCAGCTTCTGTAACAACGGTGTGCCATCCGAAAGAGCTTTGCCCATACCTATTTGTGGGATTGGATGATCCACCATTTGAATGGAAATAAAAACGGCGGGTACTGTGAAAGCGAAGATCAGGACACAATACTGGGCTACCTGAGTATAGGTGATGCCCTTCATTCCACCTAAAACGGCATAGAAAAAAACAATGGCCACACCAATCAGTACACCTATTCCAAATTCCACACCCAGAAACCTGGAAAAAGCTACGCCTACACCTTTCATCTGCCCTACCACGTACGTAAATGAAACGAACAATGCACATACGACAGCTACTATCCTCGCTGTCTGGGTATAGTACCGGTCCCCGATGAAATCCGGCACCGTGAATTTGCCAAACTTCCTGAGATAGGGCGCCAGTAACAAGGCCAGAAGCACATAGCCTCCCGTCCATCCCATCAGGTATTGCGATCCGTCAAATCCCATAAAAGAGATGAGACCGGCCATGGACAAAAATGAAGCTGCCGACATCCAGTCAGCTGCCGTAGCCATGCCATTTAACACCGGATGTACTCCGCCACTGGCTACATAGAATTCTTTGGTGGAAGCAGCCCTAGACCAAATGGCTATGCCGATGTATAATATGAAAGTGAGACCGACTATCAGAAAGGTCCAGGTTTGTACACTCATGGGCAGATCAATTATCGCTACGTTTCATCAACATCAAAAGCCCTGTCCAGCCGGTTCATCAATACGACATATACCAGGATCAAAAGAACAAAGACGTATATCGACCCCTGCTGAGCAAACCAGAAGCCCAAAGGGAATCCTCCCACCTCAAATTGATTCAGGAAAGGAGCCA
>JBFKOL010000329.1:0-4891 GCA_041628815.1 Saprospiraceae bacterium
GCGTCCCCATTTTTTGGAACTGTATCTGTCAGACCACATTCCTACCAAGGGGTCAGATACAGCATCAAATACCAAAGCAATTAATGATGCAGAGCCTGCAAGCGCTGCATCGAGTCCCAAAAGCTGGTTAAAATAGAAAAATAGGAACAGCTGAAACAACCCGTCTTTAATACCCCTGGAAGAAAAGCCCAGGCCGTACAACAACTTGGTCCGGACAGAAAGTTGATTCATACCAGGCATTCTGAGGAAGACCCAAGTATGGGATCTATTATATTTGAGGCATCCATCTTTTTCGAAATACCCACAAAAACATGATTCATTTTACAGTATTTGTGCTTCATATCACATTCTTCATTGACAGGAATTTAGAAATTTACGCATTCTTGCTAATCGCGAGCTGATGGAGCTGGACATTTCGCAATCGGAAAACCACTCTTTCTGCGTTAAAAATTTATCTATTGACGTTTACTATAATTAGTTAAACCGAAAATCATTCAACTTAAAGTCGTTGAAAGAATGCAGAATAACTTTACAGAGAATACCTCTGTCAACACTAAATGTACGATGCCCAACGGCGCATGAGCTTTGGCGGATAGTGCAACATTATAACTTCTATTGCGAATTAAGTTTTGAACAACTATGTTAACGCTCCGATTAAATGGCAAGCCATCATAACTTCTTAAACGCTTTAAACGAATTATACCCTAAACCACTTAAACTAATAAAACCAATTACCATGATAGAATTCATTAGCCAGCCCTGGCATTGGAGCATATCCGGTGCTATGATTGTTATGGTCATGTTTCTTCTAATCTGGCTGGGCAAACAATTTGGTGTGTCTTCATCTTTTAAGGCACTATGCTCGGCTGTAGGAGGAGGCAGGACGTGTGATTATCTCGATTACAACTGGAAATCGCATGGTTGGTTGTTATACTTTGTTGCCGGGTCCATTATTGGTGGTTTCATAGCCTCCAATTACCTGCGAAGCCCTGAGCCTACCAACCTATCAAATAACACCATAAGCGATCTCGCGGCATTAGGTGTAGAAGCGCCCACCTATGCAGGGCAAATGGTCCCGCTGGATCTTTTTCAACTGAGCCAACTTGGCACTTTACAAGGCATCGTCCTGTTCATCATTGGAGGATTTTTAATAGGATTCGGAACCCGCTATGCCGGTGGATGTACATCCGGGCATGCTATAACGGGATTGTCGAACCTGCAATTGGTATCTCTCATAGCTGTGGTCGGGTTTTTCATCGGAGGGTTGATAATGACACATTTAATATTTCCAATTTTATTCTAAGGCATCATGAAGAACATAAGTTTTATTCTTACAGGCATACTTTTTGGAATCGTAATGACAAAATCCGAGGCCATCTCATGGTACAGGATCCAGGAGATGTTCAGGTTTCAGAGTTTTCACATGTACGGCATCATTGGAGTGGCTGTGGTTATAGGTGCTTTGATGCACTTTTGGATGAAAAAAAGCGGCTTCCGGACGACTGGAGGAGAAAAAGTCATCTTCGAGGAAAAACCGAAACTATACAAGGCAGCCCTGGCAGGAGGAACCATATTTGGGCTAGGATGGGCTATGACCGGAGCATGTCCAGGCCCTCTGTATGTACTATTAGGTCACGGATATTGGGTCGTCGCAGTAATCATCATTAGCGCATTGGCAGGCACCTGGGTCTACGGGCTCGTCCAAAATAAACTGCCGCATTAGAAAAGAGCGATTCATGCTCTTTGAAATACGTGCAAATTGCGTTATTTGATTATGAGGAAGGATCAACTCATTGATTGCCATCAAAGAATAAAGGATAACATTCATCGCACCCCTGTTTTGACATCGAGATTGATCAACGAGATCAGTGGCAGCAAGGTATTCTTCAAATCCGAACATCTTCAGCGCATGGGTGCTTTCAAGATGCGCGGTGCAGTCAATGCAGTTCTTTCGCTTTCACCGGAGCAAAGAGAAAAAGGTGTAGTTACCCATTCCTCCGGCAATTTTGCTCAAGCGGTTTCACTGGCTGCTCTCCAGGCCGGCATCAAAGCCTTCATTGTAATGCCCGAAAATGCCCCTGAAGTAAAAAAAGCAGCAGTCCGCAATTATGGCGGTCAGATTACCGAGTGCTCCTCCACTATAAAAGCCCGGGAAGAGGCTGCACAAGACATCGCATGTACGGAAGGAGCCACATTGCTGCATCCATCCAACCAGGTAGAGGTAATTCTGGGTCAGGGCACCGCTGCAATGGAATTACTGGATGAAATACCTGATCTCGATTGCATTGTGGTGCCGGTAGGTGGAGGTGGATTGATAGCCGGTACCGCCCTGGCATGTGCTCATTTCAGTGAAAAATGTATTGTTATTGGTGCAGAACCCAGCAGGGTAGATGACGCGTACCGTTCGTTGAAAAGTGGAAAAATAGAAACCAACACCTCCACGGACACGATAGCGGATGGCTTAAGAACACAACTGGGTGATGTTAATTTTCCGATTATCCAAAAATTTATTGACGAAATTATTCTTGTCGAAGAAGATGAAATCGTTCATGCTATGCGTCTCGTCTGGGAACGGATGAAACAAATTATCGAACCATCATCTGCTGTTGCAGTGGCTGCCGTACTGAAAAGCAGGAATTTATTTGAAGATAAGAAAACAGGTCTTATAATCAGCGGAGGCAATGTTGATCTAGGCAACCTTCCTTTTGATTGTACGCGTCCTGGATGCACGACATCATTTTATAAATTGTAAGAGGCCCATCGAAATATAATTTGATGTACCTTTATGGCGAATTAGGGCAATTATTGATATTGTACGCTTCTCTTACCGAAGGTTGGTCTTTATCTGTTCTTGACCGTTTACGTTTAAATTATTATTTCTTTTATCAATTTTTTGTATGAATATTTTTGTTGCAAAGTTGTCCTATGGGACGACTTCTGATGAGTTGAGAGACCTCTTTGAACAATATGGGGACATCGACTCAGTTAAAATTATTATGGACAGGGAGACTGGTCGATCCAAAGGATATGGCTTTGTCGAAATGCCCAATGACCAGGAAGCTAAAGAGGCGATAGCGGAGTTGAATGACTCCACCCTCGATGGCAGGCAAATTGTTGTAAAACAAGCCAATCCTCCCGCGGGTAATCGCGGAGGCAACCGGGGCCGTGGCGGTTACGGAGGCGGAGGCCACCGCGGAGGCGGTGGTGGTGATTACAATAGAAGGAGATACTGAAAAAAGGCGGCCTGAGGCCGCCTTTTTTATTGGCCTTATTCCGGATCCCGCTCTAATTCAGAACAACTTCCTACCTTGTACGGTCAAAGTATAACCCAATGGTCAATCGTTCATTTTACTGGGCATTTACCGTAGCTCTTGCGGGGTTCCTATTCGGTTTTGACACCATCGTAATCTCTGGTGCAGATCAACCCATCCAAAAACTTTGGAATACAAGCCCCCTTTTTCATGGAACATTCATCATGTCAATGGCATTATGGGGTACCGTCATCGGGGCACTCTTTGGGGGAATTCCTTGCAACCATCTAGGGCGGAAGAAAACACTTTTCTGGATTGGCATTTTGTACTCGCTTTCTGCCTTGGGTTCCGGACTTGCACCGGACCCATTTTCATTCTCTTTTTTTCGTTTCATCGGGGGACTTGGTGTAGGGGCATCCTCCGTGGCTGCACCGATTTATATTTCAGAAATTGCACCAACGGAGAAGAGGGGCAGGCTGGTGGCGATGTACCAATTCAATATTGTCTTTGGTATACTTATTGCTTTCCTGTCCAATTATCTTATCGGACGCCATATGGGCGAAAGTGCGTGGAGATTCATGCTGGGCATTGAAGCCCTTCCCGCCATCTTATATACTATAATGGTCATGAAAATACCCAACAGTCCGCGGTGGCTTGTGCTTAAAAAAGGTCAGACGGAAGAGGCAAAGGCCCTTCTTGCCCAACTGAATCCTATAGACGATATAGACAAAATTTTGGAAGACATCAGGCACACGGCACAATCCGTTTCAAATGCGAAATTTTTCTCCGCCCGGTACTCCAAACCGATCATGCTTGCATTTCTTCTGGCATTTTTCAACCAGTTGTCGGGTATCAACTTTGTTCTCTACTACGCACCACGCATTTTCGAATCGGCGGGAATTGCGGCGGACAGTACGCTTGGTGCCTCCATACCCATTGGAATCGTCAATTTTATTTTTACGATAGTAGGTATGTACATCATCGATCGGGTAGGACGAAAGACCCTTATGTTGATCGGATCCATAGGATACATAGCTTCGCTTTTTGCTGTATCTTGGGCTTTTCAATCCGGAGCGGAAGGATTTCTCGTGGTCACCTTTGTATCTGCCTTCATTGCGGCTCATGCCATAGGTCAGGGGGCCGTCATCTGGGTGTTCATCTCTGAAATATTTCCCAATGCCGTCAGGGATTCAGGCATGGCTTTGGGATCTGGGACCCATTGGGTCTTTGCAGCCCTCATAACACTGGTGACACCTTCTGTCCTCGAAGCTTTTACAGGCGCCACTATATTTGCTTTTTTTGCCTTTATGATGTTTCTGCAACTCCTCTTTGTGGTCTTTGTCATGCCGGAGACCAAAGGTATCTCTCTTGAATCTCTCGAAGAAAAACTGACGGGTTAGAGGAATCATTTATTGAAAAGATCAATTAAACCAATCGTTGATGAAATCCTATTTTGCAGTAATCCATATCTTATTATTAATTTTCATATTTACTTCCTGCGCCCCTAACCCCATATCACAAGAAACCAATTACTACAATGAACCATACCGGCCGCAATATCATTTTTCACCCGCTGAAAAATGGATGAACGATCCCAATGGGATGGTCTATTACGACGGCGAGTACCATCTGTTCTATCA
>JBFKOL010000330.1:0-4885 GCA_041628815.1 Saprospiraceae bacterium
AGCTGGAACAACGAACGCGCCAGGGTTTACAGGACCATCAATAATATCCCAGACACCTGGGGTACGGCCATCAATGTTCAAGCCATGGTCTATGGCAACCTTAATGGTCAGAGTGCTACGGGAGTGGCTTTTACTCGAGATGCAGCGACCGGAGAAAATCTTTTCAATGGTGAATTCCTTTTCAATGCGCAAGGCGAGGACGTTGTTGCCGGGGTGCGAACACCACTTCAAATTTCAAAGGAAGGTTCAGTGCGCTGGGCAGAATTGGCGGGAGTTTCAGAGTACGAAAGGCAGAAGAAGTACGCCAGTCTCGAAGAAGCCATGCCCGAAATCTATCAGGAGCTCTTTGGTTTTCAGCAGCACCTCGAAAGACATTACCACGACATGCAAGACCTGGAGTTTACCATTGAAGAAGGAAGGCTGTGGTTGTTACAGACGCGAGGAGGAAAACGCACCGGCACGGCCATGGTAAAAATCGCCATGGATATGCTGGAGGAAGGACTTATCGACGAAGAAACAGTTTTGATGCGCGTAGATCCCGTCAGGCTTGACGATTTACTTCATCCTGTTTTCGATCAACAGGCCTTGATCGAGGCACAATCGATTGCCAAAGGGCTTCCGGCCTCTCCTGGGGCTGCCACAGGCCAGGTGGTCTTTTTTGCTGATGAAGCCGTGGAATGGACCGCTGAAAAGAAAGACGTAATACTCGTTCGGCAGGAGACTTCTCCCGAGGACTTGAAAGGCATGAATGCCGCAAAAGGAATCCTTACATCAAGGGGGGGAATGACTTCTCATGCCGCCGTTGTAGCCCGTGGTATGGGAAAATGTTGTGTAAGTGGCGCCGGATTAATCAACGTGGATTACCGCAAGAGGCAGTTCACTGTCAATGGACTTACCATTAAGGAAGGAGACTGGATCTCTATCGACGGAAGCACTGGTGATGTTTACCAAGGAAAAATCAAAACGATATTACCAGAAGTGGGCGGTACATTCGCAGGATTGATGAGTCTAGCGGATAAATATACCAGGATGCTGGTAAGGACCAACGCGGACACCCCTGAAGATGCAAAGACCGCCCGAGAATTTGGGGCTAAGGGTATAGGGCTTTGCCGCACTGAACACATGTTCTTTGAAGGGAAACGCATCAATGCCATCAGGGAGATGATTTTAGCTGAATCCGAAGAAGCCCGACGCAAAGCGTTGGACAAATTGCTACCCATGCAACGCAGTGATTTTGAAGCCATATTCGAGACTATGAAAGATCTGCCAGTGACCATAAGGCTACTCGATCCCCCGTTGCACGAGTTTCTTCCGCAAGAAAAGGATGCAAAGCTTGAAATGTCAAAAGAAATGAGCATCTCTATGGGTGTTTTGAATGATAAAATTGCCTTGCTTCACGAAGCCAATCCCATGTTGGGACACCGCGGATGCAGGTTAGGTATCACCTATCCGGAAATAACTGAAATGCAGACCCGGGCTATCATAGAGGCTGCTCTCAATGTTAAGCGCAGAGGGATAGGTGTATTCCCGGAAATCATGGTTCCGTTGATCGGACGGTTACGAGAGTTTGAATATGAAGAAAGGATCATTCGTCGTGTAGCCGAGGCGATCTTTAAAGAACGAGGCGAGACCATCGACTACAAAATCGGTACTATGATCGAAATCCCTCGGGCTGCACTTACTGCCGACCTGATTGCATCAAGAGCGCAATTCTTTTCATTCGGCACCAATGATCTTACCCAGATGACCTTTGGATTCAGCAGGGACGATATTGGCAAGTTCCTGCCGATCTATCTCAGAGAAGGTATCATGGACTTTGATCCGTTTGCCCGTATAGATGAGAATGGGGTTGGAAGGCTGGTCCAGGACGCTTCCACCAAAGGACGCAGTGTGAGAAAAGATCTTAAGCTGGGGATTTGTGGAGAACACGGCGGCAACCCAGAAAGCATCGACTTTTGTGAGCGGGTCGGATTGGATTATGTAAGCTGTTCTCCTTATCGTGTACCCATTGCGCGTTTGGCGGCTGCACAGGCAGCGATAAGGTCCAGGATGATAGCCTTAAAGGATGTAGACGATAATCTGTAAATAATAAATGTGCACCTTTGTAAAATGGGTTTATCAATCACGATCAACAATTGCCGTGATAAGTATCATTTCAGACTTTTGATCTCCACTATAAGTTCGTAGTTATGAAAGTTAGACAATTTATGGTATCGCCAGTCACTACATGCACTTTGACAGCAGATGTAGGCGGCATAAGAGATTTAATGAAGCAGAAGGGAATAAGTGCCTTGCCCGTAGTGGAGGTCAGCAATGGGGATGCCCGCATCAGGGGTATTGTCTCTTATTTCGACCTGGCAGGGGTCTATGATGACAATGTGAATATTCAACAGGTTATGACGCCCAATGTAGCTGTCGTTTCTGCTGACTATTCTGCTGAAGAAGCGGCCAAGGTAATGCTGGATAAGCAAATCCATCATCTCGTGGTCATTGACAAAGGCGAAATTGTCGGCATGGTCAGCTCGATGGACTTTGTAAGGTTGGTAGCAGGTAAGAAGGTTGTCCTAAAAAGTTAAGTACGCATTAAAATTACGTTTTACAATAAAGTTTTTGATGCCAGTCACCTCAATGACTGGCATTATTTCCTGATGTACGTCCTATTGTCGGTGGAGGGTGTGGGTGTGGAAATCCTTTCATCCCGGTTTTCATTCAATCAGGAGAAAATCCCGGTCGGCTGATTGCACCGGATATCAGGTATAACAGCAATGAACAGGTTTATGAGATCATCGAAAGAAATGGCGACGATCGCATCCTAGTCGGCAGTGCCTATCCCTTTTTAACTTGAACTGGCAGAATCATTTTACCCTTGACAAATGGGTTTGGTGCTCAAAAGTGAATCTTTTGATCAACAGATCCTTTCGGAAGAACGCCTGCCCCAGGAGCTAAGAAACCAGGTGTCGGCTTATAATATCGTTACAACATAATATTTCGATGCCAATGAGACAGGGTATCCGAAGTTCGGTTCCATTCATGTTGAGAATGCGAGTATTTTGAATGCCGGTCAGATTACCCTGACCTGCGAAAACAGTCCCTCCTCATCGTTCTTTCAGCCACTTGTACTTTGTGCTGGTTGGAGAAATTTAATCCCTATTTAAGGCTTTTCTGCACGTGACACCAAAGTCAGATATCAAAACGTGGCTGATCGGCGCGATGGAGCACCAACATAAGGTTCATTTGGGGCGGCTGGTTCTGGACTGAGTGATCCGGGTACCTATTAACATGCGAAGGGCTTCATATCAGGTGTTGAGTTGGTTTTATACGAATTTGATGTTTCAATCAAATGATCGTTAGAGAATGGGCGTTCTTCAAATTAACTTGCCGAAATTTTGAAAACGTCGGCAAGTTATAGCACTCAGAATGAGCAAAAATCCCATCGTCAAACAATGTCCGATTTTGCCCAATAATTGTCAATTGGTTATTCCATTAGAGACAGAACTCAATAATGAAGAATTTATGAAAAAGAAGTGCTCATCTAGCTGCCAAAATTCTTATAGCTGATGGAATCACTGTAACACTGCAAGGTGCTAAGCCTGTAATCTCTCCATCAACATTCAATAATGCTCTTTCAGAGTCGATGGTGAAAGATTTAACCTGGAAGTATGAGATAAGAGGGTGTGGAATGTGGGCCCCCTTGAAAACCTTTAAAAACAACTTTAACAGCTGCATGCGGGATATTTTCTTCACAACAAGGAGGTCTATGAGCCCGTCATTGATCCTGGCCTTAGGTGCCAATCGCATTCCATTGCCTGTGTGTATGGTATTACATGCGACAATAAACGAGACTTCTCCTGCAACTTTGCCTTGATCGTGCTCCAATCTTACTTCCTTACCTCGATTTTTCATAATCTCATATAAAGCAGCTACGTTGTATCGCTGACCTCTGAACCATCGAATCTTTTCGGCCAGGATATTAATATTCGTTGGAACCCCCCACCCGACAACATTGAATGAATAAATCACTTGATTGTCATAAGCAATTTCAGCAATATCCATTTCAATCTGACGACCCATCTGTACAACCTCGATGGCCTCTTCAATTCCCGATATCCCGAGATCATGAGCAAGTGAATTACCTGTACCTGCCGGTACGATTGAAAGAGGCGGCTTTATTCCATCGTCTCGCTTCATGAGGCCATTGATCACTTCATGGATGGTTCCATCACCACCGACAACAACAATCATCCTGCATTTCTCAAGATCACAGGACAGAATTGATTCTGTCGCACTCCCGGGGAATGTGGTGATGATTTGATTTACCTGAAAACCTTCAAGGAATGGATACAATTTTCGCGCAATTGTTCTACCCTTTTTCTTTCCTGACTCGGGATTGACTATAAGAACTAACTTGTGCACGATGACATTCTGATTACCGTTTGAATTTGACTGTCCACATTCCTCTCAGGTCACCTGCCTTGTAACCTATTGCCGCATCTTCAGGATACAGTCGTTGAATGATTTTGTAGTCCTCATTGGCCAACGTCTTTCCAACTTCTCCATGACATCGAGTACATAAGTCTCCAATAAAGATCGGTGCATAGTAATTGACATACCCAGGAATAGACAGGTCCAATATAGGTACTATAGGGCCACCCATTTTGAACAGCGAATCGTATTCTTCAAGTTGAATTCTTTCCAGGCGATCGGGTGTATTCTTATGGTTTCTGAGATTTAGTGAAGTACGTCGAATGTTTACATCAAAAACTAGCGAAAGAGAATCAGTAATGGGCATGGCATCAACCTGACATTGGTTGACCGCATTGGCTACTCCTCCTGCCTCAAGTGCTTTTAGCAATCGATTCGATAAAGCACCAAAAGTAGCCCCTAC
>JBFKOL010000331.1:0-4858 GCA_041628815.1 Saprospiraceae bacterium
CTCTCATAGAATATCAATTCCTGGGGATGGTCAATGTTGAACAGTATACCGTCTATGATGGTATCCTGGTCGGAACAGAATGACATCTCTACTGTATCAGCCTGTACCTGGATGATATTGGCATCGATCACGGTGATATCACAATCCCCAACGATCTGGAATGGTTTATTCGCGTTTACTGGTATTGCCCCGATTCCCGGCACATTGATAAGGGTATCCTTATTGGAGCAAAGATCAAAGGTGATTGTATCGAATTCGGCTTCTACCAGGGATATGATAAGTCGTTGTATCGAGTCACACCCATTGGAAGCGGGAATGGGCATGGTATACTTTCCATTGAACGAAGTAGTAAAGACATCGAGATAATTGGGGCCGTATGGTGGATTGCTTATTTTACCACCTACGAAGCCGACATGATCACCGGCTACAATCGTATCGTAGTAGTAAATGATATCGCCACCACAGCTACCAGAAAACACCAACGGGTTTTTGTTTTCCTTTTTGGGCTTAAAAGTGAGGTTGACGACAATCGAAGAATCACAATAGCCATCATCTACAAAACCATATGGGTTGTTGATGTCAAAAACAATACCTCCGAATTCGATAAAATCGCCTTCACAGAGTACGGTATCAATTAACAGCGGATCTACTTCGCTTGAGACAATGAATTGGAATGTTTTTACGGCTACTTCCCCACATGGGCTTACCGCTTCGATGAAAAAATCTTTGATGCCCGGGGTGACACCTCCAAAGCTGAGATTGCGCAGGTCGTCGATGTGATCATTGAGGAATTCGCCAGGTTGTATAAAGTCAAATATTTCATTTTCCCCGTTAATTTGCAGTTGCATGTCGAGATTCAGTTGAAAGATCTCGATGAAATCATAGGTTGCGCTTACCGTGTTACAGAAAATCGGTACAGGTTGAGCCTGTGTGCCGAAAGTTCCCAATAGAGAGATATCGTCTACAATCAGTTCTTGAGAGTAGGAAGCGATATTGGAATCATCGGGTGTAAATGTAAAGATCAAGGTTTGACCTGCATATTCACTGAGGTCGGTACCTGGTGACCAGGTACCGCTGATTCCGTTGTCTGAGACTGAAGGCAGGACAACGTCTGAACATACCGAAACATTCAGGTTGTCAAAGGTAGGTTTGGTAGTACATTTAGCGTTGTTGGCGGGCAGTACGGTCAGATCGACCTGGTGTTCTGCCTGGCATCCATTGGGATCGGTGACAGTTACATAATAAGTACCGCTGTTGGCGGGAGTTGGGTTGTTGATTACCGGGCTGTCATCATTTGAAAAGAAATTATCGGGACCTATCCATTGAAAGTCGTAAGAGGCATTTGCTATGGTCTTAAGAATGATCGGAAGGGAGTTTTCACACAACTCTCCATCAGAATCGGCAGTCAATACCGTAGCATTCAAAGTCGGAGGAAGTCCATTGGAAACTCCTTCGAACACGACATTGCTAATGGTGTAATATTCACCGGCTTGCTGGGTACCTCCAGTAATTTGAAGCTGGACAAAAATACTGGTGTTGAGATCTACCACGTACTCCCCTGTACCATTGGCACCACAAATACTGATGATCTGTCCTCCTGGAAGATCGTCTGCGCTGATCTGAATGTTGAGCAGGTCTGTACCCAGGTAAGAATCGTCTGACGGACAACCTGCCTGTGCGGTAGTATACTGATCGTTATTGCCGCATTTTACACCATTGGCCGCAACGGTAAACCGGACCCTGGTCTGGCAATGTGCAAATGGTGTGCCCAACAAATTAATGTTGAGAACGTTGTCGTTCTGACCACACTTTGGATCGGGATCGTTGGCAATACAATCACACCCGCACGACCCTTCCGTATCTTCGATGCGAAAAACGCTTTGTGCCGGGTCTGCTCCGAAGAAACCGGTTTCGTCACAATCACCCGCCAATAAGGCGTCCCATGGCTGGGAGGAGGTGGCTGTTCCGCTCCGGCTTTCGACGGCGCTTTGGCTCCAGTCGACTTCGTCAATGGTTTCATATGTTTGACCCACCAGGGGGTGCATACACATGAGTAGCATTGCTACGGTTGGGATTAACTTTTTCATATTTTGAGATCATGCGTTATGTAGAAGACACCAAAATGCGTCCAGCCCCCTATTCAGATTAAAACAAAATCTCATGTGACTTTTTACCCTAGTTTAGAATCCTATACGGATTATAAATATTCATATAATTTTGCCGTACAATTTTGGACAAGAATGGACTTTAGTGAACAGGAACTGATCAGACGGGACAACCTGGCGAAGCTTATCGAAATGGGAATCGATCCATACCCCAGCCCTGCGTTTCCCGTCAGTCATCTGTCCGGTGAAATCCGGAACAATTATTCCGGTGACAACAACGACGAGTTCAAGTCTGTTGCACTGGCAGGTCGGCTTATGATGAAGCGCATCATGGGCAAAGCCTCATTTGCTGAATTGCAAGACAGCGGCGGCCGAATACAGATCTATCTTAACCGTGACGAAATTTGTCCCGGCGAAGACAAAACTCTGTACAATACGGTATTCAAGAAACTTCTCGATATTGGTGACGTCATTGGCGTTAAGGGATTTGTTTTTAAGACTCAAACCGGAGAATTAACGGTCCACGTTAAAGAATTGAGTCTTCTCAGCAAATCGCTCAAACCGTTGCCCATTGTAAAGACAGATGCACAGGGGAAGGTGCACGACGCCGTAACGGATCCTGAATTCCGTTATCGTCAGCGCTATGCTGACTTGATCGTCAACCCACAGATCAAAGAAGTTTTCAGGAAAAGGTCAAAGATGTATTCCAGTATGCGCACTTTTCTTGATGCCAGGGGTTACCTCGAGGTGGAAACACCCATCCTACAACCGCTTTACGGCGGGGCGGCGGCGAGACCTTTCACCACTTACCACAATACGCTGGACATGAAATTGTACCTGCGTATTGCCAATGAGTTGTATCTGAAAAGACTTATAGTCGGAGGATTTGATGGTGTCTATGAATTCTCCAAGGATTTTCGAAATGAAGGGATGAGCCGGTTTCACAATCCCGAGTTCACACAAATCGAGCTATACGTTGCCTATAAGGATTACGAATGGATGATGAACCTTGTCGAAGAGATGATTGAAAAGGTGGCCATCGATTTACATGGAGGGACTGCCATCAAGGTAGGCAACAACACGATAGACTTCAAGAGGCCATGGAAGCGATACACTATGTACGGTGCCATCAAGGCATTCACTGGCTACGATATTTCTGAAATGGAGGAAGGAGATCTGCGCTTTGTGGCGCGCGAACTGGAGGTGCCCCTCGATCCCACCATGGCCAGAGGAAAAATTATCGATGAGATATTTGGAGAGAAATGTGAACCTCACCTCATCCAACCTACCTTTATCACAGATTATCCTGTAGAAATGTCTCCCCTCGCCAAAAAACACAGGAGCGCTGAAGGTTTGGTAGAGAGATTTGAAGCCATCTGCAATGGAAAAGAAATTGCCAATGCCTTTAGTGAGTTGAATGATCCCATTGATCAGAGAGAGCGATTTGAAGCACAATTGGAGTTGGGAAAGCGCGGGGATGCAGAAGCCATGTTGCTAGATGAAGACTATCTGCGTGCTTTGGAATATGGATTGCCCCCGACTGCAGGGGTTGGAATTGGTATGGACCGGCTTTGCATGATCATGACCAATCAGCCGTCCATACAGGATGTGCTGTTTTTTCCTCAAATGAAACCAGAGGTGAGGAAGGGTAAAGTGCAGAATGTAGATAATCCATCAAGTATTAAAACCAACTAAAAATGTCAAACAAACTTTTGTCCGGCAAAAAAGGAATCATATTTGGCGCACTTGACGAAAAGTCCATAGCCTGGGCTGTAGCAGAAAAATGTGCCGAGCAAGGTGCCCAAATGGTATTGACCAATGCCCCCGTGGCCCTGAGATTCGGCAAAATTCAGGAGCTAGGTGAAAAACTGAAAGCTCCTGTCATAGCAGCTGATGCAACGAATCTGGAGGATCTTGAGAATCTTTTCCAGGAAGCTCAAAAAAACTTTGGCGGCACCATTGATTTTATATTGCACTCCATAGGAATGTCTTTGAATGTTCGCAAAAACAAGCCGTATACGGACCTCAATCACGAATGGATGAAAAAGACTTTTGATATCTCTGCCATCAGTTTTCACAAAGTGATGCAGGTGGCATACAACAGAGATGCCATGAGTGCCGGCGGTTCTATTGTGGCTCTGAGTTACATGGCTGCGCAGCGCACATTTCCTGAATACAATGAAATGGCAGAATCAAAAGCATTGCTGGAATCTTTTGCCAGAAGTTTCGGGTACCACTTTGGTATAAAGAATAATGTCAGAGTCAATACCGTATCCCAATCGCCTACCATGACAACGGCCGGGAGTGGTGTACAGGGCTTTGATCACTTTTATTCCTTCGCAGATAGATTGTCACCGCTCGGCAATGCAGATGCGGACTCCTGTGCAGATTATTGTGTCACTCTTTTCTCAGATCTCACCAGGATGGTCACTATGCAAAACCTTTACCATGATGGTGGATTTTCCATGATGGGGATACACGGTGGTGTGTTGTGATGAAATCTTTTGGCGCGATCAATCCAACAGGTCCCAACGAAATCCTGCCACAATACGGAAGTCGTATACCGGAAAATCACTGACCAGGTACTGCACATCACTGCGCAATCTATTCGCTGCATTGTTAATCTTGATGAACCCGAAAAATCTGTCAATCTTGAAATTCAGGGAAGGGTTGACTATTAGAATGTGACCCGAGCGTACAGTGCTTCCATTGTTGTAGAATCTACCCAACACAGGATTAAAAGAGGGAACCGA
>JBFKOL010000332.1:0-4832 GCA_041628815.1 Saprospiraceae bacterium
ATCGGATAAATTCGGATGGTCCGTGTCAGTGTCTGGCACAACAGCAATAGTTGGTGCCTATGAAGACGATGACTATGGCATACTTTCGGGTTCAGCCTATATTTTTGAAGATAATGGCGGCACATGGGTCCGTACAGCCAAGCTATTGGCATCCGATGCAGCGCCAAGTGACAACTTTGGTTTTTCTGTATCTGTTTCTGGCACGACAGCTATTGTAGGCGCCAGGAATGGAGATGGCACCAATGATAATTCCGGATCAGTTTATGTCTTCGAAAAAATCGGCACCTCCTGGGTAGAGGTAGCTAAACTTGCAGCATCCGATGGAGCTGCTTTTGACGGATTTGGCAACGCGGTGTCAATTTCTGGCACAACAATTATTGTTGGTGCTCGCGGAGATGATGACAATGGACCCAATTCCGGTTCGGCTTATGTATATGAAAAAAGCGGAAATACCTGGGTAGAGGTGGCCAAACTTACTGCTTTCGATGGCGCAGCAGATGATGCTTTTGGTAATGCCGTGTCAGTATTTGACAGCACAATTGTCATAGGGGCATTCGAAAATGATGACAATGGCTCGGCGTCCGGTTCGGCTTATATTTTTGAAAGACCTCCGACCGGTTGGGGCAGCACGTCGGAATCTGCCAAACTGTTGGCACTGGATGGGGCGTCCGGGGATAATTTTGGCAATTCGGTTTCCATTTCAGGAGTTACAGCAATTATAGGTGCAAGTAACGATGATGGCAATTTTACAAATTCCGGCTCAGCCTATATTTTTGAGAAACTCGGTAATTACTGGATTCAGGTTGCTAAGCTGAAAGCTACTAACGAGGCAACAAATGATTATTTTGGGGGAGCAGTTTCGATTTCAGACACAACAGCTGTGGTAGGTGCCCATGGCGATGATGACAGTGGCAGTTTTTCGGGTTCGGCCTACATATTCGAAAAGCCGGCATCCGGCTGGGCAGATGCTACAGAAACAGCAAAATTAACAGCATCAGACGGGTCTCCCTTCGATTATTTTGGAAGATCAGTAGCCATTTCTGATCTAAGAGTCATCTCCGGTGCATACGGTGATGATGATAATGGCCTGGACGACAACTGTGGTATTGCCAGCGAGACATTGGATATAACCAATCTCACTTGTGCCGATGTTGGCGTCAACACGGTAATCCTCACTGTTACCGATGTCAATAACAATACAAGCACATGCATGGCCACAGTGACAGTGCAAGATACCATCGCCCCAATCGCGATCTGCCAGGACACAACAGTAGCACTTGACGCCACAGGCAATGTTGTGATCACGCCCAATGATGTGGACAATGGCTCGAGTGATGCTTGTGGCCTTGCGGGCATGTCACTGGATATATCATCATTCGACTGCAGTGACGTTGGCGACCATACAGTGAGCCTCACTATCACAGACAGTAACGGCAATAGCTCTTTGTGCTCGGCGGTCGTAACGGTGGAGCCCCCAGGTGCGCTGTGCCAGGATTTAACAGTACAACTGGATGGTTCCGGAAACGCCTCCATTGTGCCTGATGATGTGGATAATGGCACGAGCGATGCCTGTGGCATTGCAACGATGACATTGGACACAACGGCATTTACATGCACGGATATAGGCGGAAATACAGTCACCCTCACCGTCACAGACAATAATGGCAATCAAAGCATCTGCACGGCTACAGTTACAATAGAAGACACTTTGCCACCCGTAGCAATTGCACAGGACATAACGGTGCAACTGCAAGCTCCGGGGGGCACGGCAACCATTGTGGGCTCAGATGTTGATAATGGATCTTTTGACAATTGTTCAATATCAGGGTATTCGCTCGACATATCCAACTTTTCATGTGCAGACATAGGTGTTCATTCAGTTATACTCACGGTGACCGACAGCAGTGGATATTCCGATACCGAAACGGCGCAGGTTACAGTGGAGTCAAATATGGTTTCAAACATTTTTTATGTCGATTCAAGTGCGACAGGGAATGCGACAGGACTGGACTGGACCAATGCATTTCCATCTCTTTGGGAAGCCCTGAATACAACGTGTGTCACAGGTGGCGACACGATACGGATCGCCAGGGGCACATACATACCTGAAGGAAGCAACAGGGACTCCACTTTTGTTTTCAGCAGCACAAGCCATGTTGAAGGCGGATATCCAACAGGTGGCGGCGTTAGAGATGTTGCCGCTCACCCCACAATCATTTCCGGTGATATGGGCTTACCCGGGGACACAACAGATAATGCTTATCACACGATAGTCATAGACGGAAATGCCACTGACGTGATGATAAGCGGGGTGACAATCTCCAGTGGATATGCCAATGGTGTTCATCAATATGCCTCTGAGGGCGCCGGTGTGCTTTGTCTGGGAGTGGCTTACATGGATCATGTGATGATTACCAAAAACAGTTCCATTGGAGACGGATGTGCCGTAAAAGTCACAGGTGGTGGTGGTCTGACCATTACCAACAGTACCTGTATTGGCAACTATTCAGCAGCTGGGGTCGAATTTGCCGTCGACACATCATCAACGCTCATAATAGATCAGGATGTCCTCATTGAGAATTAGTGGTACAATAACTTAAATTGACACGTTATCAAGTTGATGCAAAAGCCAGGAGCGTTCTGTAAGCGGTGTCAGGTGGTTGCATGTGTGTTTAAGCTTTTCAATTTTCTTTATGTCGGGAGGAGACACAGCTTTTTCGAGTTTCCTGAAACCGGAGGTGATGTTCTTGTGGTATCCGATGACTTTGTTCCTGGTGATGTAAATGTCCGTGGTGTCCAGAACATATTTCATGAGATCATACTCTCCGTATTCAAGATATATTTTAGCCTGAAGCGTTTTAGCTGCGAGGTGAATGAGATGACCGCCAAAATCAGACAACTGAAGTGTTCAAGGGACGCATGGTATTGTTTGTTGTGATAAGTGATTTGAGCCATATTAAAATGAAAGGCGCTTCCCCTTTCACCGGGTCTTAATTTATCTGCATAATTGTGGCTAAAGTCCGAAGCCCAGTTAAACCTCCCGGACCTGATTGCCATCATAGCTATGTTCCGGTAAGGAATGTATTTCATGCTCATTATTGACCAGAAAGGTTGTGTTTTGTCGACGGCGAAGTTCGTGAATGGATAAGGTACGTTGAAAAATCCTGGTCCGATAAACCATAGGAGCTCGTGCCACGAACATTTCGTGGCACGAAGGACTGCCCTAATATTCAGAACAGTATATTAATCACTGGCCAATTGGCGTTATCTTTACGATATGAATATCCTGTACAAAGCCATCTGGGCCACAGTTGTATTTATACTTTTATCAACATTGGCACAGGCCCAAATCAGGGTTGGCGTGAAAGGGACATACTCTTTACCCTTTAACAGGTACCAGGAAATCAAGTATGATGATTGGCAGGACTACCTGATCTATAAAGTCGGGTTTTTAGAACAGGATATCTCTCCAGGATTTGGCGTATTCGGGTTTTATACAAACGGATTACTTTTTCTACAGGGAGAGATCAATTACAGGAATATAAAAACCCGTTTCAGGAAAACGAATTACATCCTGGACGAGATCATTGAGCAAAACGAGACCAAATCAACGCACTATATCGTTTTACCGATTACAGCCGGCCTGAAGTTTGGCAATATCAAAGGCGGGGCCGGTCCTATTTTTTCTTACATCATAAAGGAGAACAGCATCTTTGCTGATTTGCTGTATTTTGAAGAGCGAAGAGAAAAATTTGAAGCGGGCTTTACATTTAATTTCGGCATCGTGTTTTCAAACTTTCACCTGGATCTGACATATGAATACCACTTTGCTGGAGTGGGAGAATATTTTTACTTCCGGGAGGACAACTGGGGATTTAAAGATCAGCCAAAATATCTGACGCTGGGCCTGGGCGTTTCCTTTTAGTCCAAAACAACGACCTCACGAAAGAAACGAATGCCGAAAGACACTTCAAAGCTGATGTTCCTGATCTGCCTTTCAGGGACGGTAATGGTTTGTCCGTTATAGGGACTCAATATATTGCTGAGTGCCGGCTGACGGTATTGAAATGAAAGATCCGGACTGATCGTGAACTGGATAAACGGAATGACATAGTCAGAAACCGGAAACTCAAATCCACCGGAAACATCGACGCCATAAACAAATGTATTGACGTAGAATTCAATAGGGTAAAACAGGCTTTGGTATTGTTCAAAGTCCTTCAGATTCGTATTGATGTTGTATTCCCCCCGAATCGCAAACGCATAAAAGGGAATGCTGTTGAGGCTCGTATCGAGCCGTTTTTTGGCACCGAGCTTAAGGGCGACATTCCGAAACTTATATCCATCAGTGAAGTTTATTCCCTGGAAAAAATTGACGATACGAATAGAACTGCCGCGCAAATGGTATCCGGCTTCAGCAAACAGGGCGCCTTTCAGTTCTTTGTCCGCGCTTTCAATGAAGATGGCCGCATGTGATCCAAAAAGAGGATCCCTGTCCGAACTGTTCCAATTCTGAATCGCAATAGTCAGGCCGCCTTTGGGTCCAAAACTAAAGCTTTGGCCCTCGACAGCCCCTGCACAAAACCAGAGGAATAATATTGTAATTGAATATTTCACGGCGCACCCAAAAATAGGGCGATTCATCAGAAAATAAAATCACTACCTGAACTTGCGATTAAAGCGGACTTGTTTCTCGAATACTTCACCTGGTGGTTAAGCCTGATGGTCCCGCGAATGTAGAGCAGCTCACCAGGAAGGGGTTCAGCATCCCTGGGAATGCGATTGCGCAACAATATCGTCGATGGTTTTACATTGTGGATGGCAGCAATCCG
>JBFKOL010000333.1:0-4827 GCA_041628815.1 Saprospiraceae bacterium
ATGGCCACCATCAGCTCCCCTCCAACATTGGTTGGGGCCTCCAATGATTTGGCCCCCATATCTATCAAGCGATCGTATTCTTTTTGGATGTCCTCAACTCCCCAGTAGGTGCGGATATTCGGACTTCTTGCCGCAATCGATGACTCTTCAGGTAGAAGACCCAGCTCATATCCTGCGATGTTAAAACCGACGTAATACGGCTCATCAAAATAGGGTTTCGTCTGAAAGACCTCACTGTACCATGTCTTGGCCTTATCTAAATCAGGAACTACGTATCCACAAGTGCGCAGTCCGAGAAATGTTGACTTCATCGCTCAATGATTGATTGATCTGAAGATAATGCATTTTAAAGACCATCGGTGAAATGGAAAAATAATTTGCAACTCGCGGATTGGTGTTGTTCAGAAACCTGTGATAAAAAGCAGACAGGCCATTGCAAACCCCACGATTGCCAAAATCGTCGTCATCATGGTCCAACTTCTAAAAGTTTGTTTTTCGCTGATACCGAGATACTGGCTCACCAGCCAGAATCCGCTGTCGTTAACGTGGGATAAAATGGTAGAACCCGATGCGATGGCAATAACAACGCATGCGATTTTGAAATCGCTGAGTTCAAAGTTAGCCAGTAGGGGAGAGACCAGACCGGCTGCGGTGATCATAGCTACCGTGGCTGAACCTTGTATGACACGGATAAAGACAGCCGACAAGAAGGCAAATACAATAAGAGGGATACCCATTTCGGACATGGCCTGTGCTACCATTTCCCCGGTTCCCGTGTCGACCAATACCTGTTTGAATGCCCCTCCTGCACCTGTTAATAAAATAATCGTCCCTGCGGGCATCATACTTTTAGTGGTTATATCGAACAATGTATCTTTTTCGAATCCCTGACGTATGCCCAGTAGATACCATGCGAGAAGATTGGCGATGATCAACGCTCCAAATGGATGACCGATCAGGGCTATGGTGGCATGAATGGGTCCCGGTAGGCTCCATATTCCGCCTGTGGTCAGGGTATTCAACAATATCAGGAAAATCGGGATAGCAATAATGGTTATCAACATACCGACATGAGGTAATGAAGTTCCGGTTTCTTCACTTTCAGTCAGAGAAGGTGCCTGGATCATCATCTTGCCACTGATGTATCTGCCAAAGACGAGACCACCCACCAACGCAGTGGGCACACCGGCAATAAATCCGAGCAATATGACCCAACCAAGATCTACACCTATGATGTCCGCTACTGCTACCGGACCTGGCGTAGGAGGGATGAATGCATGGGTACAGGCAAGCCCAGCCATCAGAGGTATGGCGAACAGCAGAAGAGATTTTCCGGTTCTTCGCTGCAGAGCGTACAGAACCGGGACAAGTATAATGAAAGCCACGTCAAAAAACACCGGTATAGCAACGACAAAACCCGTTATAACCATTGCAGAAGGAGCTCCTCGGTCACCCATTTTAGACACCAGAAATTGCGCTATCGCCGTGGCTCCACCTGATGCCTCGAGAATGGCCCCGAACATAGCGCCAAGCCCAACTACCGTTGCAACAAAACCTAAGGTGCTGCCCATTCCCTCCTGAACGGTCTGTAATACAGCTCCGGGTTCCATCCCGGATAAGAGACCTACTACGATGCTGGCTATGAGAAGAGAAATAAATGCCTGTACCCTGAAGTACAGGATGAGACCGAGGAGTACAACTATTCCTGCTATGACCGCGTATATAAGCGTCAAATCCATAGATATCATTCGGCGCGTGAAATCGAAGAGCAAATCCATCGGAGATTGCTTTGAAGTTGCTCGTTCAATAAATCTCGGAAGTTTTTTAAATCCATTTCAGATTTTCTCTTTTGCAATGGTTTCATGAATTTCAAAGACTTTTTTTACGGCAGCCGAACCATACCAAGGTTTTAATTCCATCACCAATGATCCTGCTTGAATGGCCGGATCGGTTTCTACGAGAGCCTTAGCTTCTTCCACAGTGTCAACATTAAAAATGTAAATGCCGCGTAGCTCGCCATTGTCCAAAAAAGGGCCGGCAAGTACAAGCTTGCCATCCTCAGCCCATGTTTTCATATTGTCCAAGTGCGCTCTCTGCAATCTTGCAGCTTCTAAAGAGTCCTGTTGCCGGTTAGGCCCGGCCTTGAGTAATGCCATTATAAAGGAAGACATCCCGTACTGATCAGCTCCCACTTCTTGTGCAAGGGCTGCATCAAATGACGATGGCGTTGGCTCTCCCAGTCCGGGTTCATTGTCCGAATCCTGTCCCACATGAACTTGGTTTTGAGATGCGGATATTTCCCCTCCACCAGGGCTGCAAGATAAAAGTATAAGACAAGCTACAACAGCATAAAGTATTTTCATCAGGGCCTGTTTTGATATAAATATAAAGATAGGTGCCAGAGGGACAAAAGAGCGGAATTACTTCCGTGCGCTGTTCACCGCTTCAAGAAAATCTGCATAGGCGCGATCCGACCTCAAACGAAAGATCCTTAGCCCGGGTCGGACATTATCCAGAAGACGATTTATTCTGGCCCTACTGACTAAGTCAAACGTCACGATATAATGGAGGAAGTTCAATTCGAACTTCTCCGGACAACCATCGGCCATGCTGGGCCGGACCTTACCGTGCAACCTGAAGATGCGTTTCAATACTCTGATCAAACAGGTAAATGTACCCCTGTCGAGAAACACAACCGTATCAGCTTTATTCAGCCTCATCTTTAGTGTACTGGAATAGGTGCCATCCATGATCCACCGATCCCGTGAAATCAAATCGGCACAACAGGACTTCCACCGTTCTTCGTCCATCGGGGTCCAATCTTCTTGCCAATAATACTTGTCAAGCACGATCAATGGTATTCCCGTTAACTGACTTAATTTAAAAGACAGGGTAGATTTTCCCGATCCCGGGCATCCAATGACCAATACTTTGTTCACTGCACAAATATGGCAGAACCCTCGGCGATAAATGAATCACTCAATATAAAATGCACCAAAACCTATCATCATTTCGTCTTGGCTTTGAAGACCGAAGCGAAGGGTCCTGTTGGTGTCATTGTTATAGGTTGCCTCAGAACGCAATCCTTGTCCCGGTTCAAGAATCAGTGGAGGATCTAATCGGAGCAGCGGCGGGTGCTCCCAATCATTGGTGAAATAAACAAGTTCACCATCCCTGTCACCCCCTATGATGAAAATCTTGAATTCTGTCATGTGTTCATGCGCGTGAGATGTGAGCTGAAAGATGTGCATTCTTTCATTAAAAAGACTTTGTCGAGTAAGGGTCGTCACCTGATTGGGAGGCAACAGGATATCCGTATAGTTCTCAAAAAGATTCTGTGCGATGTGAATCGCCTCACCCGGAGGAATGGTGTGCAGGTTCACTGTTACCTCTCCCATTTTTGATTCAAAAGTCCGATTTACGTAATGTGAATTCATGTCGAATCCACTGTTGGCCGGTATCTTCAATGCAACACCTTCGGGAAACTCGTAGGATGTAAACCTCCACTGGGTACCGAAGACAAATCTCTGATTTAATATAGATGCCGCCGTACCTATATTGAAATCGCCTTCTGAATTCCAGAAATCGCGATAAACTTCAGCTTCGGGAGGCGTACCTTCTTCATAGTCGTACAAAATAAAGTGATGGCTTCCGGCTCTCATACTGATTTCCACCTTGTTGATATACAGGGGGGTTGCATTGTCCAACGTTTCATAGTAGAACAGTTCACGTTCAGCTTGAGGCCATACTTCGAACGGACCCAGATTGAGTTGTAGCCCTTGTAAAGGCGGATCGAGGATGGTGTATGCTTCATTGGGTATCTTAAAGCGCATGGTATCCTCGAGAAGAGCTGCATCCACCACAACTCCTGTATCGGGTGCTCCTGCTATTATCCATTCACTTATAAACCTCAATTCTCCATGCGTCAGGGATGGTCCACCGAAGGGCATCAATTCTCCATAGTCTGGATGGTCAGAATAGAAATGTTCAAAATCTGGGAAATTTACTTTTTCCCAAAGGAAAGAGTTATACAGGCTTTGGAGACCATTGTTCCCAACCAGCAGTAAGCCGTCGTTTTTCGCTGCCTGGTTTTTAGGTGCCCTGTCGACGAGTTGAACATAAGCCTTGTCAGCTGTGAGGATCAGGTCCGATTGCCGGGCAAAGGAGGTGCCTGCTGCGTGACATGATGTACAATTCTTATCCCATATCTGGGTTTGAATGATTTCCCAGGAGGATTGATCCTTTCGGTTCTCTTCCAAGTGATCACTCTCGGAGCACCCACCTAAGAAACAGGAAGCCATGCACCAAAAAAGCCCATAGATAAATAGGTGCCAAAGGGATTTCATATACCAGGGTTTGTGGTAAAACGATTTAAGAAGACATTTATGACCTTGTCATAGACATTTATCGGGAATCCTCATCTGTCGGCTTCACCACCTTCTGGTCCATAAAAGAATACCCAAGTCTTGAAATCCTGGGAGAAAGAGGTAAAGCGATGCTCTGCATGAGCAGCGACGAAAAGTACATCGCCTGGAGCAAATTCATGAGCTGATCCGTCGGCCTCGAAGGTCCCGCTGCCCGAAGCGATGACATACAATTCATCCTGCTCATGGGGCTGCTGCCGGTCAATTTCCTTAGGGCCATATAAGCCGATGCGCATGGTTCCGTGCTGAAAAAACTCAAGGTACCCTTTCCCGGAATTCTCCAATTCCGCCAATGCTTCCTCAAGCGCTACCTTCGTCTGTGTTGACCTTTCCATTTTCTTATTCATAGAAACCGAAACAAAACTTAGAAATAACAAAATAATCAGTATGGTGCCAATATAGA
>JBFKOL010000334.1:0-4824 GCA_041628815.1 Saprospiraceae bacterium
CGCTGTTGTGAGGTTGTGCGCTTCGCTGTTGTGAGGTTGTGCGCTTCGCTGTTGTGAGGTTGTGCGCTTCGCTGTTGTGGGGGGAAATGCGCTGAATTCTTTCTTCTGTCACTTCAAAAACTCACCACTTCATAACTTCACCACTTCACCACTTCACCACTTCACCACTTCACCAAATAAAAATGGCCCCGATCGATTGACCGAGGCCAGCGTAAATGCAATTTCAATTGATTTTAGGTGTTAATATCTTGTATTCTTATGTCCTTTGGAATATTTCGATCCGGGTCTTGAGGAACCAAAAGATCCGACGCCTGCTTCACGCCCTTCGGGCCTTCCCATGTTGATGTCTGTGACTTCACAAAGCCTGAATTCTACGCGTCGATTCATAAGTTGCATGATTTCTTGTTCTTCTGTGGTATAGTGGTGATCGGGCAGATACGGGATCAGCGGGCTATCTTCTCCTCCGACCATCAGGTTGAATCTCGAGCGTTCAATGCCGTAGTTTGAGACGAGGTAATCGATCGCCATTTTTGCCCTGTTGTAAGACAAAACGCGATTGTAAGCATTGGAATTCCGTACATCCGTATGTCCATGGGCGGTCACACATATGTCGGGACACATTTTCATGACACTGGCAATCTGGTGCAGCTTGGGATAGGATTCAGGTCGAAGCGCATATTTATCGAGATCAAAATGGATCATTGGTAAAAACCAATTACCACAACCTGTCTGAACGATTTGTCCGTAGGCATTGACCGTGGTACCTGGTGGCACTACTGTCCCGGGAGGTACTTGTTGCGTCCGTACATTCGATATGACCTCGCCCGTATTGGGGTCGACCACTTCCGTTGGCCTGGCGGCATAATTCCCACCCTGGATACCACCGGGCACGATACCTATTCCCTTGTTCGCGCAGAGATCGCAATTGTTTTCAATAATGGTGATTACATCGGCTTCGGTCAGGATGACAGGCTCTTCGATCTGCGCCACTCCGAATTGGTCTACCGGATAACCGGGTGGCGAAAAAGGCTCCTTATCCTGGCAGTCAACTACCCCGTCACCATCGCTGTCAAGGGTCACTCCTTTGGTGTCGACAAGACAACCATCCGGCGTATCGAGCTCCTGGTCTATCATATCGAGTACGCCATCATTGTCTCCATCAGACCATTCAAACTGAGGACGCGCCTTGAGTTCTGCTATTTCGTTGAACACATTTTCCATGGGGTTCAGCCAATACAAAGGCTCGGTGCGCTTCGAAAAATTGCCCATGTTCAACCCGAATCGGAGACTCGTATAATGTGCTATGTCCAGGTTGTTGGATTGATCTTTTGCGGTACGGAATTTAACACCGTCGAGATAATCGTTATCTGATAGAATCACCTCGTGTTCAAGTCCTATATTCAAGCGACGGGAAAGTTTTCTCGAAAATCCTACAGCTCCTGTGAAGATGGCGTGAATGTTGAAGTCATCACCCAGCCTGAAAATGCCTTCTTTTTTAAAGCCCTCTGTCTCGTAGTTGCCGTCATAAGTATCTTGAAGCACGGTTTTAATGGCATCACGTCCCGATTTGGTATTGAATCGTTCTCTCGTGAATCCTGTACGTTGTATAAGGTCGGCATAGGGATTGCCATTTTCGTCCAGTAGATCTAGCATCGTGCTGTGGTGGTCTAGACCTACTCCCAGTGCCACATAGGTATTCCATTTGTTACGCTCATTGTGAAAGAGAATATTGCCCACGTTGAAAACGAGTTCCATCGTTCCATAGTAATACGTGGTTTTATGCGAAGGAAACCAGCCATCTGCCTCATCCCCATTATACGCCTCCCATCCACTGAATTGATCGTTTAGTTCTACTAAACCGCCCCCGAATGATTTGTGCCGCCAGGGTTGTGATTCAAGACCCCTTGCCTGGCCATAAAAACCTTCAAAACGGACAGAAGTAATATAGTTGAATGATTTGCGGAGGGACAATCCAAGGCCAAAGCCTCCAGGAATCTTCCTATCTACGTCACCATCGATAAAGAAATGTCCCATATGGATCCCGAGTTCCCACATATCCTTGGGGCGGGATGAGTACTTGTACTGGCCGAGGCGCCACTGTCTGTTCTGTTCCGGATCACGCGTCATTTCGTCGGTGATCACTGGTGCAAGCCACGTCATGTCTACCGAGCCTTCAAGACCTTGCTCGACCGTCTGTTCACCATCGGTTTCAACGTCCTGTGAACTGACTGCATATGATGTAAGTAAGATTACGAGACATGCGAAGAATGTCTTCTGTAAAATCATTTTGAAATGCATTTATCACCAATTCATCGCTGGTCACAGGTCCTATCGACGATGAATCATTAACAATAAAAACTAACTCAGGTGGATGTTATAAGTAGTTTTCATTATATATTATACACAATGTACAAAAGCTTTACATATTAAAAAAATTTTTGATCTTTAATCATATTACGATTAATCATTATATTTGAGACATGGATTTGATGCACTTTGAAGACTCAAAAATCCCCGTTCATGGAGGATCGATCCCGGCAAGCGGAAAAGGACAGAAAATGGTCGTTTTTGGCAGTACTAACCGTACAGATGCCATTCGTAAAGCTTACCTCGAACTGACGGTTGATAGTCACCGCGAATACGTCACCGACTACGGCAGCTTTAAAAGGTCCGAATTGTCGGATATGCACAACCTTGCCGATATATTGCTGTACGAGGATCAGACATTACCGGTCTTTCTTTGCGAAGCGGGTCATTTAGGTATATGTCTACCGGCATTCATCAGGCAGCACCATACCCTGGGTGTCATAGATAAGAATCTTTCTCGATACGTCGATTTTCCAGGCATCAGCTTGGCTCATACCAAACTGATAGCCGGGCAACGGCATGCCGCTGCGTTGAGCAATAAGATTCATCCCAAAGAGCAACGCATCCCGCTCGCCATGGTCAGGAGCAACCCTCAAAAGGCTGAAGTAGCTCTTCGTAGTATTGAGATAGCCGTCATACACCTGGATGCACTTCGACTGGGTGACAATATCGGAAGCCAAGGTTCAAACACGTGTGGCTTGACCATTGAGGAGATGTGCCAGATGGTAAAATACGCAGGGGCTTCTATGAACCTGAAAGCAGTCATTATCGCCGGCTATGATGAAGCGAAGGACGTCCTACATATGATGGCAAAGAATTCGGCTCTTCTGATGTATTACCTCGTTGAAGGCTATAAAATCCGCTGTGCGGAGAAGGAACACCTCAAAAATGCCAATACCTATACCGTGATGCCTGATAATCTGGAGAATGTACTCACCTTTATGGAAAACCGACAAAGTGGTCGATGGTGGCTTCAGGTGGAAGATGAAAGCGGAGAGCCGGCTTTGTTGCCATGCACGGAAAAAGACTATGAGGACGCATGTCAAAACATTATATCGGAAAGGATCATGAGGATCTATGCCAAAATCTGAACATCATAGATAAGGAATCAACCTTTCCAGCCCTATGCCCCTCGAACCTTTAAGAAGGACATAGGCGTTCTTTATTGGATGAGATTCCAAGTATTCCGCCAACTCATCCAAGGTCTTGAATGTCAGGAATTCACTTCCGCCAACTTTGGAAAACCTAGGTCCTACCAGGTACACATCGACAGCGTCAATTCCCCTGACACGATCCAGGCATTCTGAATGAAACAGGTCCTCGTTTTCTCCCAACTCAAGCATATCACCAAGAATTAGTACCCTGTTTCCCTTTTCGGGCGTCAATTCCACGAAATCCGAGATGCTCGAATGCATGCTCGAAGGGTTGGCATTGTAAGCGTCCATGAACAGTCGATTGTTTGCTGTCACTAAATACTGGGAACGCATATTCTTGGGATGGTAGGCTGCTATCCCTTCAGCACATCGGAACAGGTCCAATTGAAAATGAGCGGCAATTGTCAGGACAGAGGCTACATTTTGCAGATTATAGCTACCGATAAGATGTGTGGTGTACGTACGAATGTCTTGACTACACCCCAAGGTGAAGGAGAGAAATGGCGAATCGTTCTTAGAGCGGTTTATGGCTAGGGTAAAATCTTTGCTTCCTCTTGAAGAATATGGGTGAATGTGTGGTAAATCAGTCAGCAGGGTTCTTAGCAAATCGTCTTCCATGTTCAGAAAGAAATCTCCTTGCTTGGCAATGACATAGTCATACAGGCTCTTCTTTTCAATGAATACGCCTCTCCGATCGGTAAGCTTTTCCAGATGTGTATGTCCTATGTTGGTGATCATCCCGATATCAGGATCAGCTATGTCGCATAGTTGGGCAATATCGCCGGGTTGGTTCGTTCCCATCTCAACAATGCATAAGTCCGCATCTGTGCCGGCGTTAAGCAATGTCAGCGGCACACCGATGTGATTGTTGTAATTGCCCATTGTGTAAGTCACGGTCATGGAGCCTGCGAGTGCAGCGACAAGGAGTTCTTTGGTCGTTGTTTTTCCATTGGATCCCGTTAGTCCAAAGACAGGGAAGTCAAATTGTTTCCTTTTATAATGGCCCAGTGATTGAAGAGATTGCAACACATCTTTGACCACCAGATATCGCTCTGATACAGCATAGGCTCTGTTGTCGATAACGGCATAAGCTGCACCTTTGGCAAGAGCTTCTGCCGCCAGGGAGTTGCCATCAAAACGAGGACCTTTGAGCCCAAAAAAGATCTGTCCTTTTTTTATAGTGCGTGTATCAATTGAGACACCATTCGAGTATGGCAAAAGGGAATATAATTCCTGTATACCCATTATTGAAATTAAAAAAAGTCCCTGGAGGAAACTCTCAGGGACTTGCTATTTGTCGTAA